>JALOMA010000162.1 GCA_025455735.1 Candidatus Kapaibacterium sp. | reverse complement strand
ACCAACGCCTATTGAAGCAAAAACTCGAAGAAACCGTGGAGTCATGCGTAAACTTTGTTGGTGTTGATGTCAATCTGGCTTCTAAGGAGTTGCTCTCCTTCGTGGCAGGCCTGACGCCTTCACTGGCCAAGGCCATCATCGACTATCGAAATAGCCACGGCCCCTTTCAAAGCAGAAAGGACTTGTTGAACGTACCACGCTTCGGACCTAAAGCGTTCGAACAGGCAGCCGGCTTCCTACGCATTCGCAACGGAGCGAATCCCTTGGATAATTCTTCCGTTCATCCAGAACGATATCATCTCGTGGAACGTATTGCCTCCGACCTGGGCGTCGAACTGGATGCCGTGACACGCATCCCAGATCGTATACGCAGCGTGGATATCAAACGATACGTCAATGACACCGTTGGCGAGCCAACACTGCGCGACGTTTTGGCGGAACTCGAGAAACCTGGACGAGATCCTAGGGCAACCTTCCGATATGCAACCTTCAAGGAAGGTGTTAACGATCTGAAGGACCTCTCGGTGGGCATGGAGTTGGAGGGTGTTGTCACGAACGTGGCCGACTTCGGTGCCTTCGTCGATATCGGCGTGCATCAGGATGGATTGGTGCATGTTTCCCAGCTGGCAAATCGATTCGTGAAAGATCCCAAAGACGTTGTCAAAGTAGGCCAGGTTGTGAAGGTACGCGTCCTCGACGTGAACATTGGTTTGAAGCGCATTTCACTGACCATGAAACTCGACGGTGCACACAGTGGCAACGCTCCAACGGGACGTTCCACGCGCCCTGGCAAACAAGAACAACCCAGCTTCACCTTGAATGATCTTCAGTCCAAGTTCAGTCGGTAACGATCACGTAACACCCATCCCTCTCAATTCGCTCACATTGCAGAAGTTTGCCGCATGACGCGATACGTTTTGGTAACCATTGCCGTACCCGAAGAACAGTTCGATCTTGCTTCGGCAGTGTTCTCGACATATCCCTTGGTTGGGGTGGAAGAACGCATGGACGAATTGACGATTTGTTTCGAGCAGAATGACTTCCATGACGGTATGGAGCAGTCCATTCTGGATGAACTTCTTGCCCTGAATATTCAGGCCCGCCTCATAAAGGTCGGCACTGAAGAGGATCAGAATTGGAATGCGGAATGGGAGAAGTCCATCGATCCCGTTGTCGTCAACGATCGTATCGTCATCGTACCAGAATGGAAAGCATCAGACTATGCTTCGGTGCCACTACGGCTTGTTATTACTCCGAAGATGTCGTTCGGTACAGGGCACCACGCCACAACGCGTATGATGTGCCTGTTGACGGAAGAGTACGTTTGCCCAGGAGATTTCTGGGTTGACGTTGGCACGGGTACTGGTGTTTTGGCCATCCTGGCCGTCAAGCTCGGTGCGCGTCAGGCTTGGGGATTCGATAACAGCGAGTGGTCTGTTGTGAATGCGCGGGAGAACATTGCACAGAACGACGTCGTCGATCACGTCACTGTCGAGGAGTCGGGTCTGGAAGACGTCCAGCTACCTGCTTGTGATGGCCTCATGGCAAATCTGTATCGTCACCTTGTCATTCCCTACGCGGCAGCATTTGTCCGGGCCGTCAAACCTGGTGGTATCATTCTGGTGAGTGGTATTCTGAAGTACGACATTGATGAGGTCTGTGCACCGTTCCTTGAGCTAGGCTGTTTTGCCGAGAAGACCCTGCAGGAAAGTGAGTGGGCGGCCGTAGCCTTTCGGACACCGCAATGACAGCGCCCGAACCAGAATCAAAACCTTCAGGCAACCGTTTGATGTTCCCCATTGTGGGCGCGGCCTTGTTTGCCGTTGTGTTCTTTGTTCTCGTCCTCCAGGGCGGCATGTGCGAGCGCTACGAAGCCAAAATGAGACGCATGGAACTGCGGAAACAAATGCTTGACGATGCCCGAAAAACGCCCAACTAGTTCTTCCAGTAGTCGCCGCCAAAGACATAGTGTTCCTCGCCCTGTTTGCCAGGCGTACGAACCACAACGTCAACGTGGGTACGACGTTCCAAGTACTCACGGGCGTCGTCCTGGGAAAGCTCGGCAATATCGGCGAGCTCAGCAACCGTAACCCGTCCACCACGGAGTGCCATGATATGGCGCACCGCCGCTTCGATCCTTCGCTTTTCTTCTCGATAATCTCGAAGGCTACTGATAAGTAACCAACTCCCTGCAATGCAGTGGATACTGCCAAGGACGAAGCACGTTACAATATCGCGGGCCTCGGCATCCCCACGCAACCATGACATGATGCCAAACAACATGTAGACCAACGAGAAGATGGTCATCATACTTCCGAGAAGGTACTTTATTCTGAACATTTCGGGTTCGATAGGAGCAACAGCAGTAGTTTTGTGGGATTAGGAACTCCTTAACAGCACCGTGCAATCTTTCCGTTCCGATGGTAGTCCCCTGCTGAAGATCCTGGCCAAACATAGTCCAGTACTGACAGCAGCGGGAAAACTTCACGATGATCATGCCAGTGTACGCGTCAAGACGCTGCACGGATCGTCGCGCGCACTGTTTCTTGCAACATTACTCCGTTTGGGCGATCTCCCGTTCGTAGTCGTGACGGCCAATGACAAAACAGCCGAAGATATCGGCTATGACCTGCGGTTGCTCATTGGCTCTGATGCCGTCAGCATAATGAGGCGTGGTTCCGTCACCAAAACCCTCTCGGACACAACGGCGTTACAACATGATCACGTCGATGCAGTCACGCGCATGGCCCGCGGCACCGTGCGGGTCGTCGTCTGCAGTGCTCCGTGCCTTGTGTTGCCGCTCCCGCCAAGCACCGACGTGACGTCCGCTACCATTGCCATCGAGAAAGGGGCCTCGGTTCCATTCGACGATCTGGTTGTCTCCCTTGCAGTCAATGGCTACGAACGCACGGACTATGTCTCGGCGCCGGGCGATCTTGCCGTTCGCGGCGGGATTATTGACGTCTTCCCTGGTGGGTGGGACAACCCGGTGCGGATCGAATTCTGGGGCAACGACGTGGAGTCCATCCGCGAGTTCGAGCCCATGTCACAACGGTCTATTCGTGAACTGGACCGCTGCGAGTTTCTTGGTCGGGTCTATCACACGGACGATTCGAACCTCTCCTCCCGGTTTGTTGATCATATCCGCCCCGAATCCGTGGTGGCAGTGATTGAACCCGAATCCGTCTTAGCCGAACTTGACAACACGGGCAACCTTGATGACTACGATCTGCTGCTCCGGTATCGTAGTCTGCTCATCAACGGCTTGGGAGACACCGACGTTGACGTGCGCACCCAGCCTCAGCCATCCTTCAATGCAAGTGTGGAATTGATGGTACGGTATGCGCAGGGACAACTCGAGCGAGGATACAAGGTATTCGTGGGAGCCGACGGAACAAATAATTCCAAGCGCATTCGCGAGCTCTGCGAAAACATGGCCGAGATGGCCGAGCATGATGATGAAGTACGAGGAGCGGGATACCACCGTGCGATTGACGGTATCCAGTGGTCATCGGTGGCACTCAGCGATGGTACAGTATGGGATGACGCACGCTTGGTTGTCATCACCGAGCACCAGACCTTCGGCCGGCAACGAGCCCAACATCGCAGCAAGAAACGCGATGGTGGAATATCCATGCGTGATATCTATCAGCTCCACAAAGGAGAATATGTTGTTCACGAAGACAAAGGCGTTGGGCAGTTCGACGGGCTGGAGACAATTGTCATCGGCGGGTCACAGCAAGAATGCGTCAAATTGCTGTTCTCTGGTGGGGACGTACTCTATGTCCATCTGAACTACGTCCACAAGCTATCCAAATTTGCTGCCGAAGAAGGTTCGCTTCCCACACTTAGTAAACTAGGGTCAGCTGAATGGGAACGAAAGAAAGCCAAAGCAAAGAAGCGCATCAAGGACATTGCACGGGACTTGATCCAACTATATGCAAAACGGAAGTCGCAACCTGGTTATGCCTACCCTGCCGACACAATTTGGCAGAAGGAATTCGAGGCGTCCTTCCAGTACGAAGACACTGTTGATCAAGCGCGCTCCACGGCAGAAGTAAAAGCCGACATGGAACAGCCCACACCAATGGACCGCTTGGTATGCGGTGACGTCGGATTCGGGAAAACGGAAATTGCGATTCGAGCTGCCTTCAAGGCAGCGCAGGCAGGGCGCCAGGTTGCCCTGCTGGTGCCAACAACGGTGCTTGCCCAGCAGCACTTTGTGACGTTTCGAGACCGCCTGTCACGATATCCCGTAAAAATCGAAGTTCTTTCCCGATTTAAAACCAAGGGCGAGCAAAAAGCGATCGTCGAAGGACTGCAGCAAGGAACTGTCGATATCATTGTGGGAACACATCGCTTGCTTTCCAAAGATGTGGCATTCAAGAACCTTGGACTGTTGATCATCGATGAAGAACATCGCTTTGGTGTTTCCGCAAAAGAGAAGCTTCGATCCCTGCGTGCCAATATTGACACACTTACCCTAACGGCAACGCCCATTCCTAGAACTCTTAATTTCTCGTTGATGGGAGCACGCGATCTAAGTGTGATTGAGACGCCACCGAGAAATAGGCTGCCAATTGAGACGGAAATATTGCAATGGGATGACGATATTCTTCGCGACGCCCTACTCCGTGAGTTGGATCGTGGCGGTCAAGCGTTTTTGGTAACAGATCGGATTGGCGATATGGAGAAAATCCGCATGCGGTTAAACATGCTGATACCTTCTCTTCGCATCGCAACGGCACATGGTCAAATGGAATCGGATACCCTTGAAGAAGTCATGGAAGGGTTTCTTGAGCGTCGATTTGATCTTCTGATTGCGACAAAAATCATAGAATCAGGTTTGGATATTCCCAATGCCAATACAATGATCATCATTAACGCCGACAACTTTGGGCTTGCTGAGCTGTATCAGCTTCGGGGCCGTGTTGGACGGTCGAATATTCAAGCCTACTGTTATCTGGTTATCCCTCCGGCTCATACCCTATCGCGCCAGTCCTTACGCCGCCTGCAGGCTTTGGAAGAGTTTACCGATCTTGGCTCTGGGTTTCAGCTGGCAATGAGAGACCTCGAGATTCGTGGAGCTGGCAATCTTCTGGGAGGCGAACAAAGCGGATTCATCATGGATATGGGATTTGAACTGTATCACAAAATCCTGGATGAAGCGGTAGAAGAACTGCGCCACGAAGAATTCAACGAATTGTTCGGCAGTAAGAACAAACGGCGTTCGTTCGAAAACGAAGATGTTGCCATCGAGTTGGACGTTGATGCTCTGTTGCCAAAGTCCTATATCCCAGCAGACACGGATCGTTACGAGGCCTACAAGAAGCTCTATAACGCGCATGACCAGTCCGCAATCGACGTTGTATTTGCCGAACTACGCGACCGTTTTGGATCACTTCCTCCAGAAGCCGAAGCACTCCTGTATGCCGTGCGCATGCGTATTGCAGTTTTGCCAACAGGTGTTGTTCGCGTGAATCTCAAGGACACTCGACTTGTTCTCGAACTTCCTCCCGAAACGCATACCACGTATTATGAAGAAGCGTTTCCGAGGCTTCTCCCCTTTACGGCCAGTGAGAGGAATGTGCGGTTTGTCCAACAAGGAAAGCGCTTACTGCTCAGTATTGATCTGGATAAACGCGACGACGTCTTGCCTACGTTGGAACATCTTGCAGCATTGATTACAGCCGAGGATCACGCATCTGGAGTTTTCCCATGACTGTCCTTGCTTTGGAGACAAGCGGATCGACGTGCGGAGCAACCATTGTCACGAGAGACACTGCATCGGTCTGGCGCACACTTTCGTCCGTAGAATCGATGATTCCAGCCATCCATGAGGAGGCGATTGTCACAATCGTGGAAACGGCTTTGGGACTTGCAAGATGCACCTTTGATTCAGTTGGCGCTATTGCCTTGTCATCAGGC
>JALOMA010000161.1 GCA_025455735.1 Candidatus Kapaibacterium sp. | reverse complement strand
AGTCCATTCGTCCTGGGCATATAAGGCTGCGTCCAGGCCTTCAATACGGCCGCGATTGACAATGCCGAAGTCACTATCGTTGACGTCACCCGTAACGTCGCTGAGAAACGTGTGATGCGTGACGTCGAAACCGGTCTTTATCAAATGGTCCGGGTGGACGCTCCACTGTAGTTCAGAGCGTGCCGTCCAGTCGCGTATTCTGCTGCTGCTGGCAAATCGTGTGGCGATTTCGCTGCCGAACTGACGTTCGATGAGGTCGGTTCCGAAGGTATAGTCCGTAAAGATCAACGACGTGTGAAGGAATGCTTCGGGGGCAGCCTCCCACGTCCAGCGGAGGTTTGCCGTACTATTTCCCCAGCCAACATCAGTACGATCACCATCAAATTCACTCGATGCAAGGACGTCCCTACCAAAATACCCGCTCAGGAATATCCGATGGCGATCATTCAGTCGTTTGTTGATTTTCAGATTGAGATCATAGAAATAGTACGAGGGTACTTCTTCATCGGCCGGCAGGGCGAGGGCAGTCAGAACATCCAGATAGAATCGTCGGCCGGAGACCATAAATGTTGTCGTAGAATCCAACGGACCGTCCACGGCTAGGCCGCTTGCAATGAGACTGATACTGCCAGAACCTTTGACACGTTCGGCATTGCCTTCTTTCATGGCAATATCGATCACACTTGAAAGGCGTCCACCATATTCAGCTGGAAATGCCCCTTTGATCAGTTTGATGTCGCGCAAGGCGTCGGCATGAAAAGAGCTCAGGAATCCCCCAAGATGGCTGGGATTATAGACCGTGACGGCGTCCAGGAGCACCAGGTTTTGATCCGGAGAACCTCCCCGCACGTAGAGGCCGCTTGACACCTCTGATGCAGCCTTGACTCCCGGCAACAACTGCAACACACGAAACACATCCACTTCCCCACCGAATGCTGGCATTTCCTTCACAAAGGCTGGAGTAATGGTCACCGTGCTTTGCCGTTCAAGTGCCGAAGCCGAGCGTTCCGCCGTGACAACAACTTCCTTGCCATCTGTCGGCTTGGGTGCCAACTCGACGTCCAAACGCACATCGGATGTATCAGCCCCTATTACCACTGCAGTCACGGTCGAAGTATATCCCACAAACGACACTACGACGGCATACCGACCGGGAGGCACCTTGCCAATGCTGTAATAACCATAGCGATTCGTATACGCTCCGCGTACGGCTTTCTGGCCAGGGGCCAAGCTATCCTTGTATAGCGCAACCGTTGCCCCGACCACGGCCTCGCGGCTTTTTTGTTCAACCACTGTGCCGGAAACAGTGCCAGCAAACGCACTTGCCGATACCATGCTCCAAAGCACGGCAACTATCCAGAATCGAACCATACAACCTTACCTGTTAAGCGCTTTGCGGAGCACGAAGCCACCGCGACATACCAAGGGCGACACCCATAACCACTGCCGACGTCACAAAAACCCATGGCAACGGAATCCATGGTGCAATTGCCGAACACAAAAGTGGCCCCAACAAATTACCCATTAATGTTGCACTCGATGCAATACCCATAATTCCACCCTTGCGTCCCATGGGCGAACGCCGCGCCAGCTCTCCATACACCAATGGAATAAGCGCTCCACTGGCCAGACCAATGACGGTACGCACAGGAAACAGCCATTCCCACGAGGGCACGAAGGCCTGGGCAAGCATGCCACCAAGAACGATTAGGGAGGCAGTTCGCATCGTTGGTTGATATCCCAGCCTGTCGCTGCGGGCACCCCACCACCGCGAACTGACAATGGAACACACACCCACCATCGAGACAATAACACCCGTGATGGTTGACAGCCATCGTTGTGGGGCACCCAGTTCCTGAATATAATATGGTACAATGGGCTGGGGAATGACCAATGCCGCTTGGGTAATAAGGACGATCAACAACAATAAACGCAGATCCGAATCCCGCAGGGCTATGCGCATCCCTGCCACTACACGCGTTTGACCTGGTTTGGTACCACGGGGCTCTTCGGTGATAAACCTGATGATAATTGCCATGCTTGCCAAACAAAGAATGCCAACGGCATAAAAGACGTATTCCGCTCCGTAGGCATCGCTGATGGCACCTCCGAGGAATGGACCCAGCACGCTTCCCGCTGCGATGCTTGTTTGCAATGTTGCCAGACTCTTTCCAACATGTTCTGTGGGCGTTGTGGCACTCACGAATGCATTGTTGGAAGCAACAAATCCACTGACTGCCCCCTGAAAAACACGCAGGATCAACAACCACCAGACGTTTGTGGCAAATCCCATCAACGTCATGGAAACAGCCAGGCCGGCTATTGCACGCACCACCATCGACTTTTGTCCGTAGCGGTCACCCAATGCACCCCACAACGGCGTCAGCATACTACTCATCACAAACGGCGCTGCATAAATCAATCCACTCCAGAAGGGGGCCTCGGCCTCCGATGCCCCCAAGGTGCGCACATAGAGGGGCAGGAATGGAATGCAGGCACTCATGCCAATCATTGCCACGAGTTGGGCCAGCCAAAGGACGCGGAGGTTGCGTTCCCACGGTGGACCCGATAGGAGCGCCATCACAAGCCCCGATAGCGCACGATAGCGTACCCAATGCCTCCCGCTGCCAGCATGGCCAGAATGTACAGACCATGTTGAATGATCAGGAGAGGCTCGTAAACGAGTGTCAGAACAACGCCTACAATCAAGCCAGCGAGATGCGCTTCGTGGCCAACGTTGTCCCAACGCCCCTTTCCAGCAACGATACTGTAGATGATATAGAAGCAGGAGTAGAGCCACGCGTCAATCCCGAATGGGAACAGCAGGATGGTCATCTCCAGATTGGGGAAGGCCATGGTTACTGCCGCCACGAGGGCTGCAACACCTGCAGAGGCACCTACGGCATGATAGTCGCCTGCGCGTTTATGTTTCAGCAGACCACTGATGGATCCAGCAATGATGCCGGCAACGTAGAGCAGGAGCATCCACACGGGCCCGAAGACGTGTTCGACGATTCCGCCGAAGACGAAGAGCACGAACATGTTGACACCCAAGTGGACGTAGTCTGCGTGAACGAAGCCGCTGGTAACCATGCGCCACCACTCACCTCGTTCAAGAACTTGCCATGAGCTCAGAAGCAGGCGGTAGAACAGTGTTTGATTGGAAAAGGACACGATCGTGACCGCCACGGTGGCGATCACGATCGTGATGGTTAACAAGGATGAATCCATTGTGTTATTGAACGAGCGGTGCTTCAACGACGGTGCGTTGAATACCAAGTTTTCCTTCCAGCCAGTCGATGTGCTGATAGAGGGTATTCGCAGCTGCACGAGTGCCACGGTCTTGAGCATCGAGAGGATACTTCTGTGCCAGTTCGCGGGCAAGTGCAAGAGCTTGCGAGTAGTTCTTTTCGCTCTTGAGCTTCAGAATGTCCAACTCGTCCAATCGGTATTGAAGGAAAGGATCGTTGCCCACTCCAGCACGCATGGTGAGGTAGAGCCTGCGGGCGTCATTCCAACGGCCCAATAAACCGGCTGCTTGGGCAGCATAGACTTCGGGTTGGAAATTGCCGCCATATCGATTGGCGAATGCCAGTAGATGAGGCTTCTGCATATAGGCATTACAGCGATCATAAATTCGCTGAGCGGCTTCGCGCGTGCCTTTGACGTCACCACCAAGATCCAGGACTTCCATGAACCGTGCTTCCAATGCAGGATCGATGGGGAACTGCGTTGGGGAAATGACACGATTCATCTCGTTCAGGATTTTGACGGCCTTTGCCGTGTCCTTTTGGTCATAGATGCAGAACATGGCATACCGGTAGAATATATTCCGGTAGTTGTCGATGTATCCACGATGAACGTCATCGTAATAGACATTCGGATTGTTCAGGTTCCGGAACTTCAAACCATAATGCGGTTCCTTGTGGTAGGTATCGTCATTCAACGACTGTAACAACGACTTGTCGGTCACGGGGATATTGACCGACATACCAATCGCTGACTTCTGTGGTGCCGGGCATACGCGGAAACAAAGGCCTTCCATACGAAGGAAAGAGCCCAAACCAACGAATTCTTCGAAGTCGGGATTACCAACGGACGAGCTGTAGTAGACTGGGCGTGTGAACTTCGTCTGGCGGAGAATATCCACAACCAGTTTATGCTGCACAAGCTTCACGAACATTGGCCGACCGCCTTGTTCCGCGTTCCCATATGGCATGCCTGTGTAGGTCCATTTCATAACGGGATTATTGAGCAGTGCCGTATCGCTCGTAAACTGGGCCATGATGGCACGATCCACGGGGATGGAAATTTCTTCGGCGGGTCCTAGGGTATACGTCAGAGCTTCCCGTGAATCTTCATCCACGGTCAGGGACTTGTCCGAGAACGACAAAGGAATGGACTTTGCACCCCATGGCTCGCGGTTCTTGAGCTGCTCGATATACCATTGCGTTTGACCAAGCGAGAGGTTGACGAGGCGTACATCGCGCCGCACCCCTGCTACGTCCTGGAGGTACCACACAGGAAACGTATCGTTGTCACCATTGGTGAAAATGATTGCGTCCTTTTCGGCGGACTGAAGGATGTTGTAGGCATAGTCGAATGCCAAGTAGTTCCCGGCACGACTATGGACGAACCATCCTTTGGCGGCCATTTGGATAGGAGCACCGCCCAGCAAGGCGGCAAGGGTACCAACCGTACCAAGAACATGCCTTGTCACGTACTGCCTCAGCATCTCAATACAGCCGAAAGCACCCACGCCTACCCACAAGGCAAAGACCATGTAACTGCCCGTGTAGAAATAGTCCCGTTCACGCGGTTGTGGATCCTGCTGATTTTGCTGCAAGGCGGCCAAAACACCCATGAAGAGGAAGGCAATCATATAGACGGACGCCATCTTCCAGTCACGTTGGAAGTGGAAGAACATACCGAAGAGGCCAATCAACAACGGGATGGCGAAGAAATTCACGGGCCAATGTTCGCCGTATCCCGTGGCGAAGTTCATCGCCTCGGTTTCTTCCTGTGAACCGTTTATCGTTGATTTCGCATACTGAACATCGGACGTTCTACCGGCAAAGTTCCACAGGAAGTATCGCACATACATGGTGTTGATCTGGTAATCGAACATGTAGGCAAATTCTGCTGCCGTATTGGTCTTCGCTGCAGAATAGTCCGGTACGCCGATCAATTCACCATTTTTCTTCGTCACCTGTTTGCTGGGTGGCGGTGTCCATGGACCATACTTATTGTAGTTATTGACAAACCGGGCTTCCGTTTGATATCGGCGTGGCCAATTGGGGGCACGGCCATACTGTTCCCGTCCAAGGTATGCAACAAGCTTCTCCAGAGTCTCAGGCTTGTTCTCGTTCATCGGAGGATTGGAGTTCGTCCGTATCAGGATGTGCGTATACGATGAATAGCCGATGATCATCAGAAGGAACGATGCGGCGGCCAAACCGAGAACCTGCTTGTTGTTCTTGCGAGCCCACACAATGGCATACGCTGCGGCACCGAGTAGTCCGATAGCAAACGCCTTGACGAGGAAATTGTCTTCGAGGGCGAATTCCCTGGTATCGGAGTTCTGCCAGATGTTCCCTGCCAAGAGCGCTGGATACTTCAGGATAATCAGATAGTAGGTGATGTAGAAGCCAATCACCGTGATGCCCATGGCGGCCAGGGTACCCTTGGTGGAGAGGTTGTACCGACGCAGGTAGATCAATGCACCCAGAGAGAACATGGTGAGGACGGCGAGCAAGTGGACACCCGTCGACAGACCAATCAGATACATGATGAGGAGCAAATAGCGCTC
This sequence comes from Candidatus Kapaibacterium sp., assembly GCA_025455735.1. Taxonomy (GTDB): domain Bacteria; phylum Bacteroidota; class Ignavibacteria; order Kapaibacteriales; family Kapaibacteriaceae; genus JALHPC01. The sequence continues at coordinate 168 of JALOMA010000161.1, read as the reverse complement.
GGACCCTGGCTCGTCGGCGCGTTCATTCCAGACCATCATCACCCAAACGACAAGGCTTACGAATAGCTGCGAGGCAGCATACACTTCGGACTCCACTGCATTGAACCAGAAGGTATCCGAAACGGCAAACGTCATGGCACCAATGAAGGCAGAACCGTAAACGGCGAG
>JALOMA010000160.1 GCA_025455735.1 Candidatus Kapaibacterium sp. | reverse complement strand
CGTCGATACGGTGGCTATCAACATCAAGAAGCGTTCCCGTATGCTTGCCATTGGTAATCAGATGGACGTTGTCGTCGATAAGAAGACGATCGTACACCAGTCCACGATTCTGGGATGGTCGGACGAAGATATGGTAGAGCTCCGCAACGTTGTGAAGTCTATGAAGACGAAGAAGAGCGCATCCGCTACAACGCCGAAGAAAGCAACGAACGCATAACGTTCGTTATTACCCCTGCCGAAGGCGGCCTTCGCTGACTGAGTATACCAAGGCCCCTTGCAGAGAAGTGAGCAGGGTTTGACTATGGGTGGAGAGGATGATCTGTGTGCCACGCGTGGCGAGATCGGTGAGGTAGCTGGCTACCGACGTTGTGGTTGCAGGATCCAGGGTGCCCGTGGGCTCGTCGGCAAGGAGGACGTCCGGACTGCCTACAACGGCGCGGGCAAGGGCAACAAGGTGGCGCTCTCCGCCGCTGAGCTGGTGCGGAAGCTTGTGCCGTACGTAGGAAACGTTGAGATCCGCAAGGACCTCCAGGCACCGCTTGTTTGCCTCCGTGCGAGACATCCCACGCGCAGCCAAGGGCATGATGACGTTGTCGTAGACTGTCAGATCGCCCATCAGACGGCCGTGCTGCTGCACGATTCCCATCCGCTGGCGGAGCTGCCGGATGGCCTTGGTGGACATCCGACGCGTCGAGGTGCCGTCGATGATGACCTCCCCAGACGTTGGAACAACGTCGACGTACAGCAATCGCAATAGTGTTGTTTTGCCAGCGCCCGTGGCACCGGTCATCACATGGATGCCACCACCATCAAATGTACAGGTGGCCGCCTCAAGGGCAGGGATTGCATCGTAAACAACAGTGGCGCTGCGCAGGTCGAACGTCATCATACGTGCAAAGCTACGCAGTCAGGGTGTTGGGGGAAGTTGTAACATCCGGGACCTTCGATCCCATCAAGAGCGCAATCGAACGGGTCGCTGGAAAGGCTTCGAGAATTGTCTTGACGATGGCCATCAAGGGTACGCTGATGATCATGCCGACGATTCCCCACATCCATCCCCACAATGCCAGCGAAAACAGGACGAGCACCGGCGAGAGGTCCAGACTGTCACCCATGACCCGTGGCTCGATAACATTGCCGATGATGTTCTGGGCTACTACCAGGACGGCCAGGACAAACAAGGCTTCGGTAATGGACCCCGTTTGCACCAGGGCGATCAGGAAGGGAAGAACGGTGCTGATAAGGGAGCCGATGTTCGGTAGATAGTGCAACAGGAACGATAGCAGGCCCATGAGAGCCGCAAAGTCCGTTCCAAACGCCAAGAGGATAAGCCACGTAACAACGCCGTTGGCGATGTTGAACAATGACTTCACCCGGAGATACTGTAGCACGTGACGGTTGACCGAGTCGTAGATGCCGCGCACATCCAGCCAGCCCAACGCGGCCGACGCGGCGTCCAGCTTCTTCGGAAACGTCTCGCTGGCCAAGAGCATGAAGACCAGGAACAACAGCACGAGCGTGGAGTCGCCCAGGACCGATATCACACCACCGGTGATGCTTGTGGCCGCCGACGTAATCGTGGACACGTCGATGAGCTTGTCCCAGTTGAATGACGACGACCGGCCCGTGACCGACACCGATGCTTGACGCATCAGCGAATTAACCTGGAGCGTCAACGCATTGATCTTCTGCTGATACTCTGGCGCCTTTTCGATCGCCGAGTTGACCCCCGCTGCGCTGATGGAATACATGGCCCACAACGCTCCGCCAGTTACGGCCAGCACCACGACAAGGCACAGGGCCATGGGCACACGCCACCGGCGCAACGTTTGCACGAGAGGGCGAAACAGGATGGAGAGCAATCCCGCCAACACGAAGGGAATCAGGATGGGCTTCAGCACCACCAGGACGGCGCCAATGGCCAGAACGGCCAACACCACCGTTGCAATCGAGACAGGGCGTAGGTTCATGGTGCAAAGCTACAGCACTTCCCGTGCCAACTGCGTTAGGGCGCCGATGGCCGGGAAAAGCGGACGAGCAGCAGCATGATGGGTACTTCGACCAATGGACCGACGACGGCGGCAAATGCCTGGCCGGAGCCGATGCCAAAAGCGGCTATGGCTACGGCTATGGCCAACTCGAAGTTGTTGCTGGCGGCGGTGAAGGCCAGCGTGGTGGAACGTTGGGCGTCCACGCCGGCACGGGCCGACATCCATTTGCTGCCGAAGAACATCACGACGAAGTAGGCAATCAACGGGAGGGCAACACGCATGACATCGAACGGAACGGCTACAATGTCGTTGCCCTTGGCGGCAAACATCAGCACGATGGTGGCCAATAGTGCCAGCAGTGTGATGGGAGCCAGCCGTGGCATCAGGATGGAGCCGTACCAGGCATCTCCGCGCCAGCGGCGCGCCACGATGCTGATGATCGCTCCCACAACGAGAGGAATGCCCAGATAGATGCCAACGCTCATGGCGATATCGGCAACCGAAACGTCGATCCGCACGCTGCCCAACCCGAATGCCGACGGAAAGACGTCCAGGAACAGCCATGCATACAGGCTGTACATGAGCACCTGAAACAGCGAGTTGAATGCAACCAAACCGGCTGCATAATCGGCATCGCCACAGGCCAAATCGTTCCATACAATAACCATGGCAATGCAGCGGGCCAGGCCGATCAGCACCAGGCCCTGCATGAGGTCCGGCCTATCCGGCACGCAGACCATGGCCAGTACGAACATCAAGATGGGGCCCAGTAGCCAGTTCTGCACTAGGCTGAGTGCGAGAACGCGCACATCGCGGAAGGCAAGGCCCACCCTATTGTATCGCACGCGGGCGAGCGGGGGAACCATCATGACGATAAGGCCTATGGCCAGGCCGATGTTGGTGCTGCCCACGGACATGCCTTCAATGGCCAACGCCGCACCGGGCACCAAGGCGCCAAGGGCGATACCCAACGCCATGGCGAGCAAAATCCATACCGTAAGGTAGCGATCCAGAAAGCCGAGTCGTGCACTCATCGTTTGCCATGAAATGTTCGTGATACAGTGCCGCGAACCTAGCACATAGGGCGCTTTACGTTTTCTTCATGGTAGATTTGCACCCGCATGAATCAACCCTACCACGGAGTACGCCGATGAAAGGTCCCGTCTCTCAGTTCATCGAGAAGAACTACCTGCACTTTAATGCTGCTGCCCTTGTGGACGCTGCCAAAGGTTATGAAGCTCACCTTGGCGATGGCGGCAAGATGATGATTACCCTGGCAGGTGCCATGAGTACTGCCGAACTGGGCATTACGCTGGCAGAGATGATTCGCCAGGACAAGGTGCAGATCATTTCCTGTACCGGCGCCAACCTGGAAGAAGATATCATGAACCTGGTTGCCCATGACCACTACAAGCGCGTGCCAAACTATCGTGATCTGAGTCCGCAGGACGAATGGGACCTCCTGGAAAATGGCTTCAACCGCGTTACCGACACCTGTATCCCCGAAGAAGAGGCCTTCCGCCGCATCCAGGCCCAAATCGTGAAACAGTGGAAGGGTGCCCAGGAACGCGGCGAGCGTTTCTTCCCCCATGAATTCATGTATCGCATGCTGCTTGCTGGCGACCTTGAGCAGTATTATCAGATCGATCCCCGGAACTCCTGGATGCTTGCCGCCGCCGAGAAGAACCTGCCCATCGTTTGCCCAGGATGGGAAGACTCCACCATGGGCAACATCTTTGCCTCCTACTGCATCAAGGGTGAACTTCAGGCCTCTACCATGAAGTCCGGAATCGAATACATGGTCTGGCTCTCCGATTGGTACCGTGCCAACTCGGCCGGCAAAGGGGTGGGCTTCTTCCAGATTGGTGGCGGCATCGCCGGCGACTTCCCCATCTGCGTTGTGCCCATGATGTATCAGGATCTGGAATGGCATGATGTGCCGTTCTGGAGCTACTTCTGCCAGATCTCGGACTCCACGACGTCCTACGGATCATATTCCGGCGCCGTACCCAACGAAAAAATCACCTGGGGCAAACTGGACATTACCACACCTAAATTCATCATCGAATCCGACGCTACCATTGTGGCCCCTTTGGTGTTCGCGTGGATTCTCGGCTACTGATCCCATGATTACGTCCCTCCTTGCGGCGGCATTGCTCGGCAATGCCGCCGTTGCCGTTTCCACCACCTCGCCTGCTCCGCAGGATTCCGCACGCACCTCCACCCGCACGCCTGCCACCATCGTGGTAACGGCCAGCCGCGAGTCCGTGCCGCTCGATCGTGCCCCACGAACGATCGATGTTGTTGACCGCCAGATGCTCGAACGGCTTCCCATCCGGTCCCTTCAGGAAGCCCTACAATGGCTGCCTGGCGTGGACGTGCGCCAGCGTGGCCCGTTGGGCGTGCAAGCCGACCTCTCCATCCGCGGTGGCGGCTTCGAACAAACTGCCGTGCTGCTTGATGGCATGCGTATGAACGACATGCAAACCGGACATCACTCGATGAACGTACCACTCTTGCCCGAAGACATCGATCGCATCGAAGTCGTCAAGGGCGGAGCGTCGCGCTTGTTCGGTGCCAGCGCCCTCGATGGAGCCGTCAACATCATCCCCCGTACGTCCGGTCCGGATAGGGTATGGGCGTCGGCCACCGGTGGCGACTTCGGTCTCTACGATCTGCGACTTGGCAGCACCGTCAATACCGGTGCCATGCACCACCGCCTGAGCACGCAGTACCTTCGTGCCGATGGCGATCGTCCCAATACCGACGCACGCATCGAAATGCTGAACTACTCTGGTTCCCTACCAATGGAGTCGGGTTCGGTGTCCCTGCATGGCGGCGTTGTCTCCAAAACCTTCGGCGCCAATGGCTTTTATACGCCCAGGTTTCCCACGGCATGGGAGCATACCGTTACATGGTATGCCGGCATCAGCACACGCCACGTGCTCGATGAGGCATGGAGCATCACTGCCCGCGCCCTTTATCGCATTAACACGGATGACTTCCAGCTCCGCAGGGAAGACCCCCTGTTCTTCCGTAATCTTCACCGCACGGACCAAGCCACGGCCCAGGTTATTACCACACACACAAGTGCCGCGGGGCGTACGTCCGTTTCCCTGGAAGTTGGCTCGGACCGTATCGAGAGTACCAATCTGGGCAATCATGACCGCATTCGCGGCTTCGCTACGGTTGATCACGTCGTTGATCTTACCGATGACATGCTCATTGGTGGCGGCATTGGAATGATGACATTCTCCGACCGCCTGCCTATCCCCGTCGGTGGTATCGATTGGAGCTGGCGCACCGCCGAGGGCTCCCGAATATATGCTACCGTCAACCGCAGTGGCCGCATCCCTACCTATACGGATCTCTTCTATCGCGATGGAACGACGGAAGGCAATCCCAACCTGACACTCGAATATTCTACGACGATGGAAGGGGGCCTTGTCCACATGGTAGGCCTCGACTGGACGGTGACGGCAGCGGCCTACGGCCGCTTCGCCACCAACGTGATCGACTATGCCCAGAACACCGAAACCACCTTTCGTGCAGCCAATATCGGCAACGTAGATATTGCCGGTATTGAAGCTTCCGTACGATGGATGGATCCTTCAGCCATCCTGTTGCAGACCTTCCGTGTGTCCGCCAATTGGCAGGACGTGCAATCCACGGCCCCTGTCCTAACGCGCTATAGCGCCGATCACCTGCGCTGGCAGGCCGTAGTGGAAACGGGTTGGTCCTTGCCGCTGGATCTCCAGGCGACGTTCCTGGTGCGCATCATTCAGCGCAATGGTGTGATTGAATCGCGAACACTGGGGAACGACGACGTGCGCGTTATTGGCGACCTGCGCCTATGGATGCAGTTTGATGGATTCCGGCTTGTTGGCGAGGTCACCAATCTGTGGAGTAGCCGCCGGCAGCTGATACACACAAGCGGTACCATCTGCGGCCGAAGGCACGAAGGTAGGTATCTACGGTGTACCCCTTGCCTTCGGCCGCTTGCCATGGTGAAGACGCGCCAATGTTGTCCGTGGCGCCCAACAGTACCTGCACAGGGAATAAAGCAGGCGCACATGCGTTTGGAATAAATGCATTTGTAAATTCATGCCATTCATTCGTGGGTGATCTTCGGACGCTCCCTCATGTGACGTCAGAAAGACCCCATTTTGTTGGCGTGAGGTACCTATGCATTCCAGTGGATTGACAGCAGGGTTGCGGTTCGCGAGCGATGTCGCCTTTCGTTGTACTCTCCTGATAATTGCGATGGTGGTGGTCGCAAGCAACATGCATGCTCAGGACGTCCAGGTTACCCGAGCCGACTACGATTACCTGCAGCACTATAGTGTAATGAACGTTTTTGACTCCGTAGCGGTGAGCTACGTTGTGGGGGAGTTCCGCGTTGGAAACTCGGTCGCGGAGCGCCGGGTTCATCTGGATACATTGCTTCGTTTGGATTCCATGGTGGTAAATACTGGTGGGGCAGGCGTGCAAACCACGTTGGCGGGACGTCTTCGTTCGGAGGTGGTAACGCTGACACCGGGCGACAGTACAATTCGCTTTCATCGCGAACTCCGCGCACGTGCAGTAGAACCCTATGGAATGCGTGCTACTGCGGCATGGAAATTCGATGATCGTTCCGAATTCGTTGTGCAGATCGTGCGCGCCAGCGATAACGTGGTGCTGGCCACCATCGATAGTGTTGGCATCGATTCCACGACGACGTATTCTACGCAGATGACGCCCCTCTATGGGACGGCCGTAGCACAATGGTGCCGCCAAGTGCCTGTCCCCAATGGCACATCTGGCGTACCCATCTATTTCAGAATCGAACCACGCCAATATGGCACGTCGGTATATGGTATGACGGCCGGAAGATCGGCCCTACGGTGCAGTCGCAGCGTCATGTATGGCTGCAACGACCTCAGCCAGCCATGGAATGAAATCGCCGTTATGGATTCGTTGCGCTTTTCCATGATCGTGCACCATAAGCTGAACGAACTGGCAACAACGTGTGCCGTAGCACCGTTCGACTATCTGGAGCTGACAAAGGAACAGGGAGATTCGCTCTTCAAGCTTCTGTTTGTGTTGGACACATCGTATTACCAGGCAAATGGATCACGCCGATGGTTTCCCATGCCCTGCCACATGGCCAAGGCCACAACGAGCAGGATGCTTGGAACGGATCATGGTATCGTGATACAGCATGGGACGCAGGCTGTTCGCATACGATCGGACAAAGGCGAGAGGCGCCTGCTTCTCTCTTGGTATGATAGCAGCGGCGCCCTTGTGGCCGAACAAGCGTCCGTGAATGTTGCCACATCGTTGGTTACGGTACCGGTGCCTGGCCAGGCGGCGGGGCCGCTGTACCTTCAATGGTACGACGTAACATCTGGAGCGTACGGAACCTTTGCTGCGGCAGGAAGATAGGCGGCAAGGAGAACCTTAGCGGGCTAGCCCGAAGGAGCCACCGCTGCGGCCCGCAGTATCGGCAATGGAATAGCGGCCGGAGGGAAGGCGCGAGACATCCCATGTTTCCACCGGCCCTTCGGCCGTTACCCTGAGTACGGCGCGTCCCGTGGTATCGTAGACGGTGTAGCTGGTGCCCGCCGTGAGGCCACGCACCGTGATTGCCGAGGCCCCTTTCCCAACAGTAATGGAGAGGGTGGTCATGGATGGTGAGAAGCGCACCGAGGCTGTGGGGCTGCCCAGGACGAAATCGCAATAGACGGGAAGGTGGTCCGAGGCACACCGCAGGTCTTCTGCCAGGGAGGCACTGACGCGTGTGTTCGGCGGTACGGCGACGGATGCGTTCAAGCGGGCCTGGCCGTCGTTGCCGAAGACGCTGTAGGAGGTGGGGAGCAGGCGTTCGGCCAACTCTTCGGACGGCAGGATGAGGTCAAAGCGGTCGTCCAGGCCGCCACCGACGCCACCACCACAGGCACCATCGCCGTCAGTACGAGATGCTTGTGAATAGATGTTGGCTTGCCTGCTATCGTTGCGGCCCCAGGATGTTCCCACGGGGTCAACAAATCGACGTCCCGACGACGGCGCCACAAGCGCTCGGTAGGCGGGCTCGGTGGGACCATAGATATTGTAGTCGCCAACGACGACGGCGTACCGGTGCGAGGTAAGGTTGGCCCGCAGGACGTTCATTTCGCGGGCCCGTTGTTGAACATCGGATGATGCGTCGCTTGCCTTCAGGTGCACGCTGTAGACTACGAGGGTGTCTGGCTGTTCGCCGCTTTCGGCGCGTCGTTCGAAGGTGTATTCGGCAATGTTGCGCAACTCCGTGGCAAAGACGCGTTGGTCCAGAAGACGGAAGATGGTCTGGTCGTAGAAGACCATGTTGTCGGTATCCGGGCCATCATTGTAGACAGCAGCAGCATAGGAGCCCCACGTGAAAACGTCGTTTACGAAGCGCGGAATGATGCTGGCGTCGTCCACTTCCTGGCAAGCCAGAATATGAGGACGGATGGAATCCAGTATGCGGGCAAATCGTGCCGTGCGCCCATCTTCATTGTCAACGGAAAACCGAAGAACGTTGTACGTGCAGACACGAATAGTGTCAAGTGCGGCAAGGTGTACCGCCGAGGTCACAAGGACGACAGCAAAGGCAAGGAGCATGTTCATGGGTCAAATCTAACGGTTGGCCCCCAGAGTGCAGTCATTGGCAGCACCGCTCTCCTCCCACTAGGCGTGGCAATACTCACTGCACGGAGTGACCGGGGCCGCAGCGGATAGCCCGGAAGCAGGAAGCTGCGCGACTGGAGAGGACCCCCGACCACGGTGGCATTATGGTGTTGAATGGAATTCAGAAGACCCCTGGTTGGTCGGAAAGCGTGCAGTGACGTGTGCTACTGGCGTATTGGACGTGTTTGAACGCACCTTCAGGCCCGTATCCCACGGGGTTGGGGCCTAGGGCCTAGTGATGATACGGAACGACACATTGATGGAAGGCAATACGGCTTTCGATCAGACCAAAGAAAATGTAACCCCGAGACTACGCAACATGTCGAAGGTGTTGCAAACAGGTACCTGAAACTGTGTGCAAACATCTGGCAGCTTTATATCTCGTTTTGCAAAGGGGGCCGGAGTTTCGTTCGTTACCACGATGGCATGGTGAGCTGCTGCATAGGCAACAAGCCAGCCATCAGCGCCGCCTGCGAACTTCGATGTTGCTGCAGAATCGTACTGGGTGTTGTTTTGTGCCCAATGAACGATTGCCGCATAACGAGCCATCACGTCAACGGCGTCGACATCGAGAAAGAAACGCTTGGGCAGTTGATTCTCTACCCAAATCCGGAGGTCATCGTCCTTACGCCCAGTAACAAGCTCCTGCCGAACGGCATAGATTGAGAAGAGGAGATTCCGGTTGTGGGAACGTAGTATGGCGTCCCAACATCCAGGGCATATGCTGAATGCGTAGTATCTGTTCTTCTCTTCGCAGATATCAACGTATCGGCGTCCAGGATAAAAACCTTGTCGTCATTCACGGTAGTTTCACTCCCAGCTGTCGCCCATAGTTCTCGAATGTGCCACCATGAAGATCCGTCAGGTGATAGGCTTCGCGAAAACTGATGCTGCCTTCCAATGCCGCATGCATGACGGCGCGTGCAAACGATTCACCCACGCGTGCATGCTGGCTGGCGTAGAAGTCACCGCCTGATGTCCGAGGAGCGGTACGCTCCCGCTGCGAGTAGTCGTTGGTGAACGCAAGGAATGCCGCACGATCCACAAGGCCGAGGTCCAAACAGCGACGGCTAACAACAATTGGGCTGACCTTGAAGGCACGAGCCAGTCGGTCATATTGGTCTTCAAGGCTCCGATGGATATCCCAATACTTCTTCATCTCGGTTGCTGGTACGAGGAACTCCGCTGCGGCCGCGTCGCAGAAACGTTCTACGTGTCCGGTAGACACAGCAACACCATCGTAGCCACTAAGGCCAGATCCGACAGAGCCAAGCCAAATGTGGGCCAGTTCGTGTGCAAGGGTGAACATCTGAGCAGACTTTGCATCGGCGCCGTTCACAAAAATGAGCGGTGCTAGGTCGTCGACCAATGCAAACCCACGGAACTCCTTTACATCAAGTTTGCGCGAGGTGTTGTTGCCGACAACACCATTGATGATGGCCAGGATGCCGACACGTTCGATGTGGCGGCGCAGGACACCTAAGGCATCGGACCATGTTCTTGCCTCCGTGGCCCAGCCGCGATCAAGGCCAACGACACGACGCATCTCTTTGGCAACGGCTGTAGGATCATCAGTTATTGTAGCGCTTCCAACAAACGAATATTTGTCAACGCCCAAGTCCTGCAGGTGGTCGCGGAGCCAATTCTGTCTCCGTTGCATCGCATAGACTGTGTCCAACAAATCTGCACTGGGCTGTCGCAGTGTACCATAGAGACGGCGGAAGTCCGGAATGGGAAGGTGTTCGATTGGCGGATCGGGAAGGAACAGGTATCCGAGTGGTGTATGGGTCCTGTCTGCAAATGCCTGCAATTGTCTGAGCGTTGGCGCAGCCTCGCCTCGTTCCCATGCATCGAGTTTTGGGAAGGCGCGACGCAGAACATTGGCTTCGAGATTGGACCTCTCAATAGCCCACCGTAAGACGTGCGGCTGGACGTAAACTCTGGACATGGTGCCAAGCATAAGGAATTTGCCAATACATTCGACTCGTTCATTGCCCTAGCGTGCATCCTCACTCTGAATTGTGACAAGTTTCCATACCTGCTACTTCGGTCTGTGCTTCTTGTCGGATGCTTGGGGATACTCACGTGTGATTTCCTAAAGCCCCAAATCGCTGACGACTGGTACGGAGGTACGCAAACCTTGTAGACGTGGCGGAGAGAAGCCCTTATCCCACGGGGTTGGGGCGTAAAGCCACTCTATCGCCCCAAGCGAACGAGGTCCAGATGTTCGTCTCCCTTCTGGTATGCCAATACGAGCAGGACAAGGCGCATCATCTCGTTGCTGTCGTCCATGCCAACTTCAAAGGCTACATCCTTGGGTGGTACATTCGGATTGCGAGGGTTGGAGTTGGTGTTGTTGAACGTTGCGCGGGCGTTGAGGATGGTACCTGCCGGTAGCACGACGGGTTTGGGATAACGGTAAAATTCCTGCCAGTCGAAGTCCCAGTGGGGAATGTGAACCATCGGTATGGAGTCTCCGGAAGGCGTGTTTGCCCACACGGTAAACGAAGCACCAAGAAGGTGCATGTGGGGGTTGATGGTGAGCACGCTGATGCTATCGCGGATGCGAACATGGATGCGATGCTCCACGATGGAGTCGGCAGGGATGACTGTCTGGTCTTGCGTGATTATCGGCTTGAAGGCGGCAAAGGTGATGGGCCTGGTGGCAGGTGTGCGGCTTTCCAACATGGCAATGGAGGCGCGATCCGTTGTGTCCCGCGTAGTGGGCGCATAATGAAGGTTGCGTATCAGCAGGACGCCACGGCGGGGAAGGCGGAAGCCTGAGCCCTTGGGAAACATCAGGGGAGACATGCCGGGAAGCCAGCCGCCATGGAAGGTTTCGATAGGTGGGCCATAGACAGGCGAGATGAGGCCGAAAAAGCGATAGTCATGGTCATCATCGATGGGCTGCTCCTTGGCATACACGAAGTATTCCGGCATGGAATCCAGCTGCACATCCGGTGCCACTTCCAGCACTTGGTAGCTGGCGTGGTGGGACAGCAAGCGGTTGCCTGGAATGTAGTCGATGGCATTGATGGAGCGCTCGCGGTCGAACTCGAAGGGAATGGCATAGCAGATGTAATGCTGTGTATTGGTGCCAGGGATAGGCACATCCGAACGCATGCGCAGTACCACATCCGGCGTGCGCGGCAGCGCCGTGCCAGTGGGGAATACCGGCTGACGTGGCGCTTTGTGGCGCGGACCCTCCGGCATGGAGTCCGCCACCCACCGCGCTATGGTGGCTATCTGGGCGTCCGTCAGGCGGCGCTCATGGGCGAACTGGCGGTAGGCTGGATCGTTGCGCTGGGGTGGCATATAGCGGTCTTCGGTAACCAGCTTGAGCATGTGGGCCCGTTTTGCAGCATCCTTGAACGTGACCAACGGAAACGGTGCCCCGCCATCATGTCGATGGCAGGGCACGCAGTTGGTGTACAGGATGGGGGCAACATGTTCCGTAAAGGTAGTGCGTTGCGCAGCCACGGGAACGGCCATCATCAAGGCCGCAACCAGATGAACAAGGGCTTTCAATAGTCGCCTCCAAGGGTGCGCTTGTTCAGGCTGGTATTATCCAGGCGGGGCAAACGTGCTGGCCGGCGCGTCAAACCCGTTGTGTCCGTCATGGCCTTCATAAAGGCAATGAGGTCGGCATAGTCGCGCCGCGAGAAATCCAGCCTGTCGGAGGCCAACGTTTGGTAAGGATGGTCAATGCCGATGCCCTTGCCGCCGCCAAGATCGTAGAACGTAAGCACGTCTTCCAACGTGCGATAGGCGCCGTTATGCATGTATGGTGCGGTGAGTGCCACATTGCGAATGGTGGGCGTCTTGAAGCTGTTGACGTAGATGGGAGCCTGGTCGATCTTGATGCCACCAGCACGGCCAACGTCGGGATCAAGAAGAGCGTTGGACGTATCGGCTTTGATCGGGACGCCAAGCACCTCGGATTCGGTATCCGAGAAGGCTGGCGGAACGGTTCCAGCGAAGGTGGGAGCAAAGTGGCACGTAGCGCAAGCAGCCTTGCCCATGAAAAGGTTGAAGCCACGTCGTACGGCAGGATCGATGGTGGCCTGTTCGCCACGAAGGTATCGATCCACAGGGCTGTTGAAGGACGTAAGGGTGCCAAGGTAGGCTGCGATGGCGATACCGACGTTTCCGGCTTGGATGGGGTCATTGCCTTCATTGGGAAATGCGCGGGCAAAGAGCGTACGATATTCCTGCTGACCACGAAGGCGGCCAATCATTTCCAGGAGGGTACTGCCGAATTCGTCGGGGCTGGTGACGACGTGGGCAACAACGTCCGACATCCTGTTGGCACGCAGGTCATAGAAGAATCGGCGGCTGTGAATGGCATTGATTACGGTTGGAGCGTTGCGGTTGATGAAGCCGTTATGGTGCAGGGCACGGCTTTTGGGGAGGCCATCGGTAAAGGCCAGGTCGGGGTTGTGGCATGAGGCGCAAGCACGCTCATTGGTTGATGACAGAATGGGGTCGAAAAACAGGATTTGGCCCAAGGCCACACGTTCCGGTGTGATGTGTTTGGCGCTAACGCCCGCGGCAGAGTAGGGCAGCAAGGCATCGGTGGCGAACATGCTGCGAGCACGTGGATTGACGATGGGCGAGAGAGGAGAAACTTCGTCGGCGAACTCGATTTCCAGAGCCATCTGGATGTCCACGATGGTACCGTAGGCTGGGTCCAGCCACTGACGAATAATGGCCATCCGGTCGAAGCTGTCGAAGTCCGCTGCGGAACGCAGCATGTCCAAGGCCCCCTTCAGGAGAGAGTCCGCACGGAGCCATGGTGCAAGGAGACTACGGGCCTCCAGTGCTGGCCGGTATGTGGCGAGTACACGGCGAATGGTCTGCAAGGCAGCTGTGTCGTCCTGGATGGAAGGCTCGGAAGCAGGGCGGTCGAAAGCGGACAAGCCCATGGTGGTAACACGCATGATGCCGGAGCGCGCCGACTCCAGGTACATGCGGTCCGTCCACCGTGTGGCTCGCACCAGCTGCATGAAGGCTGGCACGGTTCCGGAAAGTGTGTTGGCCTTGTCGAGGAGTTCGGCATGGGTCGCCAGCACGTCGGCAACGTCTTGATGAAGGAGCTCGTCGATGATCTGCATTCCCTGCGGCGGCAGGACGTCCGTGAAGTTGGACTTCGGATCGATCCGCGGCAGAGGAGCGCCATTGACGGACTGGGCAACGTAGGTGGGATCGAGATATTCAGCCAGTGGCTCCAGGTGCTTCCATGCGCGGCGCATGGCTTCGTAGGCAGCTTGTGCATCCACGAGGGACGCACTGTCGCGGATGCCTTGT
>JALOMA010000014.1 GCA_025455735.1 Candidatus Kapaibacterium sp. | reverse complement strand
AGACGGCGTGGGTGCAGGGCACCACCGTGCTCTTTGCCGATGATACCGTGCTGGTAAGTACCGACGGGGCATCCTGGGAGCGGGGTGGGGAGGGCATCATCGAAGACGTCTATGCCATGGCAGTGGAAGGGGCTACGCTCTATGCCGTAGGCAATCGTGGTAACGGCAGCACGCATAGCGTATATGCCTCCACGAATGGAGGGCGCACGTTCGAGCGGCGCGGTGGTGTGTCCATCGACGGTGGCGCAGCCTTGCACCTCAGTGCAGAACCTGGTCGCCTGGTGGTAGGAAGCAATCGGCTTGTACTGTGGGAAAGCTCCGACGGTGGTAGGACGTTTGTTGAACGGACCGTTCCGGCAACTGTGCAGCGCATTGCCGATGTATCTGTGGAAGGACAACTCTGGGTGGTCACAGGTACCGGTGGGGCTGCCATCAGCAATGATGGTGGTGCCACGTGGGCCATGATGCCCCCCGGACCCGGCGTGGCAGGCGCCATACAGAAGGTTCGCGTGGCTGCAGGACGCGCCGTAGGCGCTGGAACCATGGGGCTGTACGTCTACGACGGAACGTCGTGGAGGTCCACCACGGGCCTTCCTGAGGGTGCCACCTTGCCACCCGTCGGCCAGGACCTGCAGCGCAGTGGGTCCACCATATACGCCGTCGTGCAGCCCTTCGGGGGCGCAATGTCGATTCACCGTCTGGAGGCCGGAAGTAGGGCCTGGACGCAGGTGGGTACACAGTCCTGGCCTGGCCAACATGGGTCCGCACGCAGTATGATTGCCATCGCCGACTCCTATGTCGTGCTCCACTACGTCGGTGTACCCAATGGACCACGTGGAACCTATCGCTCACCAGCCCTCTCGACGTCATCGGTGGCCGACGTGGATTCCCAGCGGATTGCCATGGCCCCCAACCCAGCACAAGAAAGAGTAGAGATCAGGGCTGCCGTCGTCGATGGTACGGGCGTGACGGTGACGTCCGTGGACGGGGCCCTCTGGGGGCGGACAGTGGTAGAAGGTGGTCAAGCCGTGCTGGATGTTGGTGCGTTGCCGATGGGGTTGTACTGCGTGCGTATTGGAGCGTCAACACGCATGCTGACGGTCGTTCGATAGGGCCACGGGCATGGGCAATGGGCGTCCGGTAGCATGTTTGCGCGCAATGGCTGGTGACTATTGCTGCGTATCTTGCGTGCTTGGTTCCACGCACTGCCGAAACCCATGGACGTATTGCTTGATGTTCGCAATCTGGTGACCGAATTCCGGTCCGACATTTACAACGTAAAAGCCGTCAACGACGTCAGCTTTCAGGTAGGGCGTGGCAGAACCTTGGGCATCGTGGGTGAGTCCGGCTCCGGCAAGTCCGTCACCAGTTTGTCCGTCATGCGCTTGATTCCCGACCCTCCTGGGCGCATCACGGGAGGGTCCATTCTGTTTCACGAGGCGGGCAAACAGGCTGTGGATCTTGTGAAGCTACCGGAAGAAGAAATGCGTCGGTATCGCGGCAATCGGATATCGATGATCTTCCAGGAGCCCATGACGTCGCTCAACCCTGTCTTCACCTGCGGCGACCAGATCATCGAAGCCATCACGCTTCACCAGAAGGTCTCCAAACAGGAAGCCCGCGAGCGTGCGAGCTATCCGCACCAACTCTCTGGCGGGCAAAAGCAACGCGTCATGATTGCCATGGCTATGTCCTGCAACCCAGCCCTGTTGATAGCGGACGAACCAACCACGGCGCTTGACGTAACGGTGCAAGCAACGATTCTGGATCTGATGCGAGACCTTCAGCGCAAGCATCAGATGAGCATGATGTTCATTACGCACGATCTTGGCGTGATTGCTGAAATTGCTGATGACGTCATCGTCATGTACAAGGGGAAAATCGTCGAAGCAGGGCCCGTCCTGCAGATCTTTGAAGATCCCAAACATCCCTACACAAAGGGACTCCTCGCCTGCCGTCCGCGGATGGATACCAAGCTCAAGGTGCTACCCACCGTCCGTGACTTCATGGACGAAACGGAGGACGGCTCCATCATCGAGCGCCCCCACGCAAACGTAGCCACGACCGTATCTGAGCTTAGCTTCTCTGCCGACGAACTGGCTGCGCGTGTGGCCATGCTCGATGCCAAGGCACCGCTGCTGAGTGTTCGCAACCTCGAAGTTCATTTCCCCATTCGCAGTGGGCTGTTTGGGAAAACTACGGGTATGGTTAAGGCCGTAGACGGTGTGTCGTTCGACGTCAAGCCGGGCGAAACACTGGGTCTTGTGGGCGAGTCCGGTTGCGGCAAAACCACGACGGGCCGGGCCATCCTGCGCCTGGTGGAGCCCACGGGCGGCACCGTGATGTTCGATGGCAAGGATGTACGCGGTCTGTCGGCCAAGGATCTCAAGCAGACGCGCAAGGATTTCCAGATCATCTTCCAGGATCCCTATTCGTCACTCAACCCGCGCCTTAGCGTTGGTAGCGCCATCATGGAGGTTCTTTCCGTACATGGCATCGGTGCCAACGAGAAGGAGCGCCGGGAACACGTTCAGTATCTCCTGAACAAGGTCAACCTTCTCCCGCGCCATTTCAACAACTATCCGCATGAGTTCTCGGGTGGCCAACGGCAACGTATCTGCATCGCTCGTGCGCTTGCCCTCAAGCCCAAGCTGCTGATATGCGACGAATCCGTCAGCGCTCTCGACGTATCCGTTCAGGCCCAGGTACTCAACCTGCTTGTGAACCTGCGAGATGAATTCAACCTGACATACATTTTCATTTCGCACGATCTTAGCGTCGTAAAGTTCATCAGTGACCGTATCGCCGTCATGAATGCCGGTAAAATCGTCGAGATGGGCCCCGGCGCCAAGCTTTATGACGATCCGCAGAACGACTATACACGACGACTCATCGGCGCCATTCCACTGGGCACCCTGGACGTCATCAAACGAAGGATGACGGCGGCATGATCGAAATCGATGGGCTGAAGAAGTCCTTTGGTGCCAAACATGTGCTCCGCGGTGTGTCCATGGTCATTCCCACAGGAAAGACCACCTGTATCATCGGCAGGTCCGGCTGCGGAAAGAGCGTTCTCCTCAAGCACATCGTTGGCCTCCTGGAAGGCGATGCCGGGGAAGTGCGTATCGATGGGAAAGCCGTCCTAGGCCTTAGCAGGAACGAGCTGTTTTCCCTTCGCCGTTCCATCGGCTACGTCTTCCAGGGAGCTGCTCTCTTCGACTCGCTGACGGTCTACGAAAATGTTGTCATCAGCTTGGTTGAACATGGCGAACGCCGAACGGACGTTCTCGACGCCGAGTCGCGCCGGGTGCTGGCCGCCGTTGGTTTGGTGCCCGATCCTGCCAAGGTATCTCGCGAGGTCTTCGAGCGTGAATATGCCATCCTGCGCGATAAAAAACCCAGTGACCTTTCAGGCGGCATGCGGAAGCGTGTTGGCGTGGCCAGAGCCCTCGTGGGTAGCCCGGACTATATCCTGTACGATGAGCCTACGACGGGACTAGACCCCGTTACGTCCCAGCAGATCGACGATTTGGTGGCCGAACTCGCACGCAACCTGAGCGTTACGTCCGTGGTGATAACCCACGATATGTTTTCCGTCTTTAATATTGCCGATCACGTTGTCATGCTGGAAGGGGGCCTTGTCCAGTTTCAGGGGGACGTTCCGGCGCTCCAAGCGTCGGCCGACCCTGTTGTGGTCGAGTTTCTTGCACGATACGTGTAACGATTTCGTTCTAGTCACGTTTGGGCGCAGCCTCCAGAGTGTAACGAACGCTTCCAGCAAAGCGTCTTTGCGCCCACATCCGATCCTCAGAACCTCCAGCCCGTATGAAATCATCTGACGTTTCGAAGCGTTTGGCGTCCCTATTCCTGGCCCTATGGTCTTGCACTGTAGGGCTTCAGGCGCAGATTTCCCTTACCGTCCTGCCAGCACCTGGCGGTGGAACGGCCGACTACACGTCGGACTTTCCGTTCGGCCAAGCCGTCCTGCGCGCTACGTCGGCAGGAGCACCACTAGCCCTAACGCCCGATAATGTCACGATCATCGAACAGAATCGTGCCGTACGTCCCATTTCCGTGCTCACGCAGCGAGACGGGTCCAGCCTTGTCCGATGGTCCACGGTGGTGACGGAATCTGGCCCTGTCGTGGTCACCGTCCACGATGAGCTGGGCTCCGCCTTCAGTCCGCTTACACCAAGCCGAACGCATTTTCCGCGGACGGCCCTCGTTGATGCCATTGGACGGCGCGAGTTGCTTACATCCACCTACGACTTCGGCACCGTGGCACCAGGCACTAGTGACACGGCATTCTTGATGGTGGATCTGCAGCGTGGGCGTTTTACGGGTGCTGTAGAAGAGCGTATCAAGATTGACTCCATCGTTACAAGGTCCCCGAACACGCGCATCGTCTGGCTGGGTAACATCATCGAACAGATGCCGCCGCCCAATAGCTATACGCCAGGGTTTCAAGCACGCTTCGACGTCGTCTTTACCCCCACCAACAGCCAGCCCTTTCGGGATACCCTCACCGTCTACTACGAAGGGGGTATCAAACAGTCCGTTATCCTGTTTGCCAATCGCACACCCTTCCAGCGTGTCAAGATTCTCAATATCCTGACACCCAACGGTGGCGAACGATTCGCCCCCTGCCAGGAAGTGCCCATTACGTTCACGGGGTCGCTCCGCAAGTTCCAGACGTACATCGAATACTCGGTCGACGATGGTCGCACATGGCGGTTCGTGGATTCCACGCTGGACACAACGTATCTGTGGCGGGTCCCAGCCGATATTACCGACAACGCTCGCATTCGCATCTTCCAGCGCTATGACGCCACCAACCAGGTACGCCCGCAAGGTGTCAACGCGCCCGCGCTTAGCTCTGATTTCAACCATGATGGTTCCAGACTTGCCATCACCTATGCCGACGGATCCATCGTGGTCTTCGATGCGGAAACGCTCGACCAAGTTCGCGTCCACCGCACGGAGCCCCGGACATTTGCTTCCAATGTACAGTTCATCGGCACCACGGACAGCCTGCTCGCCATTGTGCGCCGCCAAGGGGGTGCTGAAAGTATCGGCTTGTTCGGACCTTCATCTCCCACGGCACTAGTATCCGCGTCAGCTCCCTTGGGATATCTCGTCGACGACTTTGGTATCACGCCAGATGGGACCATGCTGTATCTCTGGTCCGTCCTGGACTCCCGCATCCTCGAAGCGCCCATTGCTACGCTCCAGACGACCGTTTTCGCAATTGCTCCTGGACCCATAACGGCAGGACGTGTGGACGGTACGGACCTCTTCACGGCCACCGTCAACGGAGTCGTGGCGCGGTATCGATTGGGGCAGAAACAGCCGATCTCCACGTTTGTCTTTGACACACGGTTGCACGATGGCCCAGTCATTCGAAGCCTTGCTGTGGGCCCTAGTAGACGCTTCTTGGCATTGGCGGCCCAGGCTGATGGCGAGTCGGCCATTCCACGCAGCCAGGCAACCTACGTCATGGATCTTCAGACGGGTGATCTTGTTGACATCTTCAACCTTCGCGGCGATCAGAACGTTACGGGCATGGGATTCACCCAGTCGGAAGCCAATCTCATTTTTGGCTCTACCGACGGTACGGCCATTCGCGCGTACGATCTCACAAAGCTGTCGCTCATCCAACTCCCTGGTGCTGGTCACCGGCAGGCCGTTACGGACTTGGACATTGCCCCAGATGGCAGCACCTTCGTTTCGGTCTCGTTGGATCCGTCCAGCTCGTCCAATGCCATCATGCGTTCGGTGGCTACTCCCGAGGCAGACACTTCAAATGCCGTCTTCTCCATCGTGAGGCCCATCGTCGAAGCCACTGCCGTCACGTTTCGGCCACACCTGGTTGGAACACGTCTGGACACTACCCTAACTGCGTCCTTGTGCAACACGGGGTCCGTACCGTGGATCATCGACAATGCGCGACTCCAAGGTGGCGGCTGGTTGGGAATCGTAGGCTCGGTTGTTGGTGATACCGTGCTGCCCGGCGAATGCCTGACGATTCGTCTTGCCGGCAACGTCCCTCGTGATGGTATCATCGCCGATACACTCTTGGTTTCGGCCTGTGGAGTGGATAGTCGTCTGCCACTTCAAATGAATGGAATCGATCGGAATCTGGAGCTCGTGGCGAATAACACGTCGTTCGGTGACGTCTGTCTGGGCACCGAACAGCGCCGCACGCTGGCTGCCATTCGGAATCGCGATACCGTGCCAGTTACCATCAACTATGTCGGTGTGGAAGGGGGCCTTGGCTCCAGTTTCTCGGTGGTCACGCGTGTCGACAACGTCGTCATCCCTGCCGGCGGCACCCTGGACCTCGACGTCATCTATGCTCCAAAGCGGCTGGGGCCCGACTCCGCCCGTATCGAGTTTGTCTATGAAGGGTTGCCATCCTTGCGCAAGTTCTGGACCGTCCGCGGCCGAGGAACTGGTGTGGAGATCACCTCCAGTGTGCAGGCGTTGCCCTTCCTGCCCGAAATACCTGAACGGGACGTTGTTCTCAGGAATGGAACCGACTTTCCAGCCGACGTTGTCGCCGCGGATATTACGGCAGGGGCACCCATCACGGTTCTGACAACGTTGCCATTGACGATCCCCGCTCGCGACAGTGTGACGATCCGTGTGCGCCATGATGGCGGACCCTTTGCCAACGGAGCAACGCTTACCCTTCGGTATGCACCATGCGGCATCAATACGGTGCTGCCGCTGTCCATCTATTCAGGCTCCAGTACGCTGACGGCGGGCCGCGTCGTTGGCGACGTCAAGGACGACGTCGGTGTCACCAGCATTCCAATCACGACAACCGTCCGCGAAGACGTTCCCTATAATGGTGTGCGAACCCTCGAGGCTGCTCTTGTGCTCAATCCGCGCCTCTTCCTGGCCCGCGAGGTAACGTCGACTATGGGGACTGCTGAACTGCTTTCGCAGGATGTTGTACGTGGCCTCAGGGTGATACGCTTCCGTGTTACCGGAAGGTTTACGGAGGGCGTGGTTGCCAACGTTGTGGGGTGGTCAGGGCTTGCCGAAGTTGATGTCACATCAATTGGCTTCGATCCAGCACAGCTCAACTATGGTACCACTGTAACCATGCAATTCGTCGATGGTGAGCTTGCCGTTACCTCTCCCGATCCTGATAGGCGCATTCTGGATCAATCCATCGTAACGGCCTTGCATGTGGCACCCAACCCTGTGGACGATGGTGTTGCACGCCTTTCCTTGACGTCCTTGAAGGCCACTCACGGCTCCATGCGGATTGTTGATCCGCAAGGCCTTGATGCCGTGGCCCAACGTCCAGTATCCATCCCAGCCGGTAGCAGTACCATGGAGGTTGACGTGCGTGCGCTGCGCCCAGGTGCCTACCTCGTCGTTGTCACGGTCAACGGCACAACCACATCCACCAAGATCATCGTCCTGTGATATCCAATACCGCCTTTCCTATGGCAGCGATAGCAATGCTCGCCGCTGCTGTTCATCTTCATGCTGGTGAGCGTGACACGTCGTTGACGCCATGGCGCGTCCGAGGGATCGCAGCCGGCACAGCAAATCTTCACTCAGCATCGTTTGCAGAACTACCTGGCGCACCCAACAAGGGTTCATTCTACGAATCTGGCTTCGGCCTAGGGATGGCACTAGGTGTGGGAATCGAATACCGTCCCGAAACGACAGGCTTTGGCTTTGGTGCCGACGTCGTCTACCATATGCTCGGAGCGTCATTCTCGGATGTAGAAGACGTTGGAAACATCATCCGTGGGGCCGAACGGACGCGTGGTACCGTAGAACACTCCTTGGATGTAGGCCTCGCGCCTATCTTCCTTGAGCCTACTGTTACATACACACTACCGTCGATTCCAGCTCTTACAGTAACCGCTGGACTGGCCGCTGGAATACCGTTGGGCGGGTCGTATGATCAGCGTCAGACGCTACTCGAGCCGTCGTCTTCCGACTATACGTTCTCCAACGGCTCCCGCACCTACAACGCGTCCGAAGGTAGTCTGCAATCCGTTGCAGGACTGCTGCTGGCTGCGCGCGTTGGCGTTCGGTATACCTTCGCGCTTGCTCCTGGCTTGGAATGGATGCCAGAGCTCACCTATGTCCATGTGCTCAATGCGCCCGTCAGTACCGTTAGCTGGAATGTGTCTTCCATTCGTGCAGGCGCATCCATCAGCTGGACACTGCCCAAGGCGTCACCGCCGCCCCCACCGCCACCACCGCCGCCTCCACCACCGCCCCCACCACCACCGCCTCCACCGCCAGCACCCTTAGCTGCAGCCCCTACCGTACGGGCGCAGGCGGTAATTGGCACGACGCCCGTGTCAGATGGCGAAAGAACGGTCCTGACGGTGCTTCGGGAACGGGTGAACATCGAAGAAGCCGTGGTAGCCCCAGTGATGTACTTTGCCAAGGATGGCACAGAGCCAGCGCCGGCACAAACTGGCGCCGAGATGCTCCAACGGGATGTGTTGGCTACCGTTCGTACGCTTGCCGAACGGTCACCCACCGAACGTGTCACCATCCATGCTACGGCCTCGTTCGACGAAGCGCCAACCATGGCTAAACAACGTGCCCTTTGGGCCGTGCAGATGTTGGGACTCCAGGAGCAACGACTGACGGTTACCTATGAGACCATGCCGCCAGCGCGATATCCACAGCTGGCCGAGGAACAGCGGAGCGTACGGTTTACCCTAGGCTCGCGCACGGCGCCCATCGCCGTGCGAAAGGAGACGGCACGAACCACCACTGCCGCACCAGTCAACATCGTAGTGGCTGGTACCGTCGACTGTCCCGCGGGACCCTGCTCGACAACCCTGTCGGCAACAGTCAATGGTCAGCCTGCTCCTTTGCAGGGGCCATTGGCAGAGGCAAAAACGCTTACCCTGCAGCCGGACATCCTAAGGCAGCAACGTAGTATTGAAGTCAGTGCGTCCGTCTCCGTGAGGGACAGTGCAGGAAGATCAAGCAGCGACCGTATTGATTGGACGATCATCCCATCGGTGACTGCATCCGATACAGTCGTGGAGACACTTGCAGCTGGCCCAGGCGTAGCTGATGGAGCCTCGCTCGTCCTGGGTTTCTTTGACTTTGATCAGGCGCAGTTTTCGTCGGTGCGTACGGAAACGATCGCAGCCGTTCAACGTGCTCGGGCCGCAGGCAAGGCCATCATTGTCTATCCAGGTGCAGATGCTCTCGGCACGGAAGGATATAATCGAGCCCTTCAACAGCAGCGTGCTAATGCCGCCTTGGCCGTTCTTGGCCTGTCGGCAAGCGACGTTACCGTGCGTATCGTACCAACCCTTGCGGAGTCAAATAGTACGCCCGCAGGCCGCGTTAACAATCGCTCCGTTCGGATTGCCATCAAGGATTAAGCATGCTCTCACCAGCTGATTGGTCGCTACAGCCCGGCATTCATTTTCTGAACCATGGCTCCTTTGGGGCAACCCCTCGTTTCTTGTTGGAAGAGCAACGCCGGTGGCAGGACCGCCTGGAACGCCAGCCCGTGCTCTTTCATCGAGACCTGCCGGAGCTTATGAAGACTGCTCGGCTAGCCTTGGCAGGGTATCTGGGATGCCACCACGACGATCTGGTCTACATCACCAATTCGACGTATGGCTGCAACGTGGCCATGGCGGCCTTGCGACCACTGTTGCAACCAGGAGATGAAGTGCTCACCACGAGCCATGAATATGGTGCCTGCATCCGTGCTCTCCACAATCACCTGGAAGGCACAGGGGCTGCCATTCGAACGGTGAATATTCCCATGCCCGTTCCGCCTCGCGCCCAGATCCTGCAACTCCTTCGGCAGGGCATCACCAATCGTACCAGGGCCGTCTTCATCAGTCACGTAACCTCTCCAACAGCTGTGGCCCTGCCCGTTGAAGAACTACTTGGAGAGCTTCGCACTGCTGGTATTTTGTCGATTGTTGATGGTTCGCATGTCCCCGGACACCTACCCTTGAACCTCGAAGAGCTCGGTGCAGACTTCTATACCGGGAACCTGCATAAGTGGATGTGTACGCCCAAGGGGTCGGCATTCTTCTATGTTCGTCGTGCCATGCAAGACGCTGTTCGGCCGCTCATTACGAGTTGGGGGGGCGACGGTTCAGGCCTGAAAGAAAGCAGGTTTGTTGACGAACATGAGTACCTGGGAACCAGGGACCCCTCGGCATTCCTCACCGTTCCAACTGTATTGCAGTGGATGGACCGCAACGACTGGCATAGCGTCGTTACTCGGTGCAAGGACATGGTTCAAGAAACCGTGGATGCCCTTGAAGCCCGTCATGGATTTCAGCCCATGCATGCCGATAGAGCGGACGAATGCCTCTTAATGGGCGCAGTACTGTTGCCACAACACGTGGACGTTGTTCAGGCCAAGGAAGATCTGTACAACAAGCACAACGTCGAAGTTGTGGTACATCGATGGTTGAACCAGCCCATTCTCCGTTTTAGCGTGTTTGCCCACACGACGTCGGTTGACTTGGAAGCCCTGTTGAATGCGTCCTCCACGCTGAAATAACGGTTCTGCTATCGCAGCCGCTCCTCGCGTACCTTCGTGATGAATTGCTCAAGGAATGCTATGGAGTCTTCGATATTCAAGCTTACCTGGGCGCCACCATTCAGCTCCAGATCAACGAAGATTTCCATATCCTGATAGCGATATTCCACGTTGATATCGTGGATATCCGTCATGGCCACTTTATGCCGGCCAAACTCGAAGAATGTCATGATTGCCTCGACAGCAGTATTCGTGAATGGGGTCGGCGCCAACATACGAACCGCCACCGTGGTGGCACAAGAAAAAACGTGACTCAGGTACCAAAGAGCCTATCACCGGCGTCGCCAAGGCCGGGAACGATGTAGCCATCTGCATTCAGACCGCGGTCCAGTTGGGCCGCAATGATGCGTACGTCAGGTGCATGGTGCTCCACCGTGGCAATACCCTCTGGAGAAGCAATCACGACGGCGGCCATAATCTGCCGAGGTGTAGCAATGCCACGCACGGCGTCAATGGTGGCAACCATGCTGCCGCCAGTAGCCAACATAGGGTCGATGATGACAACCGTCGTAGACTCGTCGATGGGTGGGATGTTTCGATAGTATTCCGTCGGACGAAGTGTCTCTTCGCTGCGTTTCAAGCCAATGTAGCCCACGGCTGCTTCCGGCAAGAGCTCCAGGAAGGCATCTACGAGGCCTAATCCTGCCCGCAGAACGGGGAGCACAACGATGCGTCCATCGATGGTTAATCCGTCGGTTTCTTCGATTGGCGAACTGACGCGAACCGTGGTCGAGGGGAGATGTTTCCCAACTTCAGCACCAAGATGGATGCCGATGCGGCGAACGCTGGACCGAAACGCTGCCATAGGGGTATGAATGTCACGGACGCGCGTAATATCCGCAGCCACGGCCGTTCCCGAAAGGATGGTCACCATGGCGCGTTACCAAAGGTTGGGATAATAGAGGAGGGTCAGTCGAGGAATCGAAAAAATCGTCGTAACGTTTGCCCGGTCCTCGGCTACCTGACTTGGTTTGTTTGGATTGAAAATTTCGCCGCGTTCGTTCAATGTGACGTCTATACCTTCAATAGGGCCATACCGCGTGATTACCCGGTCGATATCCGTTCCCAGCATGAAGTTGAAGCGCACGTTGAACATGGGGTAGAACAAGCCGATAGGTGTTGGGATGTTCACACCTAAGGCAAGACCCACATTGACCCCAATCTTGCTGGTAGACGTCGTGCCATTGTCTTCTGTGGAGAAGGATGCTCCACTGTTGGCAATGAAGTTGATCTTGCTGTACGGATTGAGATTATAGTGGATGGACGTCTCGATAATTTGTGTTGTGATGGGATCGAGGCCGAACTGCTCCGCTGGGCCAGTGTTGTTCGAAAACAGATAGGTTCCTTCAATCGTGAACCTGTCCGTCAGCGAATACGTGAGCGTGGCACCAATGGCAGATAGGCCTTCAAAAGAGAACGAGCGGCGTGGGCCGTTCGGAAAGTTGGCCGTGGAGGCATCGCCTTCGATGCGGTAGTTCTCCCACTTATGTAGGCTTTGAGATGCACCACGAAAGAATCGCTGCGTGAACTGTTGGCTTTCCACCACGGTGTTGGTTCCAAAGGTGAATCCGATGCCTATGGACCTTGGGCGAATCCACTTCGACCATGCGATGCTGTCCAACTCGTACGTCTCCATGGCAAGATCGTACTGTTCATCGAATTCGAAATCGTCTTCGTTGGGCCGTGAAGGTTGTGCAAAGGCTGCAACCGCACACACCAGGAGCATGGCAGGAAGGGCAAAGAAGGCGCGGGCCGTTGCCGTTGTGCGTTCGATGATTTCGTGAAGTGTCATGCCGCGAATCTCCGCAATTTTCTGTGCCGTGTGAAGCACGTGATGTGGTTCGTTGCGTTTCCCACGGTGGGGGACGGGGGTGATGTAGGGTGAATCCGTCTCTATCATGAAGCGATCGATAGGCACGGATTGCACTACCTTGTCCAACGTCGATTGTTTGAACGTGATATTGCCTGTGAACGAGATGTGCATACCACAGTCGAGCGCTCTGTGCAGTACGTCGACGCTTGACGAAAAACAATGTAGGACACCCCGAAGAGTTCCATCCTGCTCTTCCGTGATGATGTCCAGCAGATCGTCGTCCGATTCACGATTATGGACGATGACGGGCAACTTCACACGCTTCGCTAGTTGCAATTGGCGGCGGAAGACGTCCTTTTGTACGTCACGCGGGCAGAAATCATAGTAGTAGTCCAAACCAATCTCGCCGACGGCAACAGTGGTCGGTTCGGAACACCAGGATTCGATGATGGCGAAGGTGTCGTCATTTGCCTCGTGGGCATGATGCGGATGAACACCAGCGCCGTTGACGATGCGTTGATCGAGAGCTACCGTCTCACGGACGCGGTGGAATGTGTCTGGTTTGATGGCAGGGACTACGATCGCCTCAATACCGGCAGCCCAGGCGCGATCCAGAACGTCGGCCCGATCGTCATCGAAGGTCTTGGTATCGATGTGGGCATGGGTGTCGATCATGCTGTTGCGCCTAGCTCCGTCAAGGATGCAAGAACGGCATCCACGTGGCCTTTCACGCTTACCTTGGCGAACGTACGGCGGATAACGCCCGTGGGGTCGATGATGTACGTCGTGCGTTCTACGCCCATATAGGTGCGGCCGTACATGGACTTCTGCTTCCAGACGTCAAACGCTTCGCACATCGAATGGTCTTCGTCGGACAGGAGTGGAAAGGGTAGTGTGTGCTTATCCTTGAACTTCACATGGCTTTTGATGCTGTCTGGGCTTACGCCTACCACAGTGGCACCCGTACCTGTGATGCGGGCCACGTTGTCACGGAAGTCGCAGGCCTCTGCCGTGCAGCCCGAAGTGTCGTCCTTTGGGTAAAAATACAAGACCGTCCATGTGCCCTTCAGTGTGCTTGCCGTTACGGTTTGTCCGGCATCATCCACGGACGTAAATGCGGGTATTGTACTGCCTTCTGCCAGTGCCATTGGTGCTTTGATTGAAGTGGTCGAATTGGCTACAAACATAGGCAAGCTGGCAGTTACGGCTGGGCTTGGCCTGTTACCACCTTTTGCGCTCGGAACATGGAGATCAGCTTCTGCTCGATGGGCAGCAGGGTTTCGTCCTCGGCAAGGGGCTGGGGCGCGCCGCTGGGCGCCACGGTTGGAGGCTCCGCCATTGGCGGAGCGAGGCGCACGGCAAGCGTTACGCCATAGAAGTCCGAGAGATGTTGTTTCAACGCCTCCAGCCTATCGGCAAGGCGTTCGTAGACCACTCCAGCCGAAGGCCGAAGGGTAAGCCCTACCTCTGAGAAATCCACCTCCAGTAACCCAGCTTGGCGCACGGCCCCCTTCACAAAGGCAAGGGATTCAGGCATGGCTTCGACGGCGGCGGGCCAGCGGGCAACAAGGTTGCCTGGAGAGAGCGAGCTAACGTTGACGGGGGCGGCAACGGGATGGGGAGAGACCTTCACGGCCAGGGGCACCATGCGCTGTGCCGACGGTTGCGAGCGTGCCTGAGATGCGGCCAGGGATGCAGCTGGAGGTCGCGTTGATGGGAGAGGATTGGACTTTTCGAGCGTAGCGAGAACGCGGCCAAGGTCCACCGTAGAGTCCATCGAGGCCAGCTGAATCAATGTAAACTCGAATCGGATGCGCGGTTGGGGTGGGTTGGCACGGAGTACCTGTTCGCCCTGGGCAATGAGATTCATAATACGCAGCACATCGGCTCGCGTAAACAGCTGTGCTTCGGCCGTGTATTTGTCCAGGTAGACGGAAGAAGCGTCGATGAGCGCTGTGGACTGCGTGGAGAGTACGGTGAGGATGTTCCGAAAGTGTTCCAGCAGGCCCACAAGACAGTCCTGGAGGTCGTAGCCACGCGATAGTACCTGGCGCGACATGGCGAACATCGCGGCAACATCATGGTTGCGGATTGCTTCGCCAAGGGCAAAGTAGAACTCGATGTCAATGAGATGCAGTGCCGAGGCAACGTTGGCATATGTGATCGTAGTACCACAGAAGGAGACCACTTGGTCGAATATCGACTGACTATCACGCATGGAGCCATCGGCCTTCCGTGCCACGGCGATGAGCGAGTCTTCGTCAATCGTGATGTCTTCCTTCGATGCGATATAGCGGAGCTGACGCACGATCGTGTCGATTTCCATGCGCCGGTAGTCAAATCGCTGGCATCGGCTAAGGATGGTAGCGGGAACCTTGTGAATTTCTGTGGTGGCAAAGACAAAGATGAGATATGCTGGGGGCTCTTCGAGCGTCTTCAGGAGCGCATTGAAGGCCGCCGTTGATAGCATGTGCACTTCGTCGATGATGTACATCTTGTATGAACCCGTCAACGGGGCATACTTGGCGTTGTCGCGGATTTTACGGATGTCGTCAACGGAGTTGTTGGAAGCACCGTCGATTTCAATGATATCCACGGACCTGCCGTCGATCATGTCCCTGCATGAGTCGCAGGCATTGCAGGGTTCGGTGCCGTGACGGTTCGTGCAATTCAGGGCCCTGGCAAGAATTCGCGCGCACGTCGTCTTTCCAACACCGCGGGGGCCGGTAAAGACGTAAGCATGATGGATTCGCCCCCGGGTAATGGCATTCTGCAGGGTGGTCGTGATATGATCCTGGCCAACCACATCGGCAAATCGCATGGGGCGCCACTTGCGGGCTGTAACCTGATAGACGGGAAGCTCGGACATTGCTGGAAGGCCTGCGTGCTTGGGGTGGGAATGACGGCTTCAAACTTCGGAAACTTCTCCCGATTGTAGCGTGATCGGAGCAGCCCACTTCCTGCTATCGTCACGCACCATGGATGGTCAACGTTTCTTTGCTCCTATAGTCCGTTTAATACTGTATTTTCAGCATCCACGATGTGCCCACATCCACATCCGTGTTGTTCCCAAAGCCTTTTCGTATACGCCGACCTCCTCGTACTACTGACTGGCTGTTGGTCTTCCCAACGAACGTTGGAGACGTTCATGCACGGTTCCCATATTGCACGATCGCATCTGTTGCAGGTGCTCCTGTGCCTGGTTGTCTATCCATTATGCGTTGTACGTGCAGCACCTACAGTCGCTGTTGATGCCGCGCCGCTTGTGGTTCCTGGGAAACCTGTTGTGCGCGTTCTGTTGGCATCCGAGCAGTATGCCGTTACGCTGTATACGCTTCCATGTTGTGCGGCCGTACCGGGGGGGCTGCTGGACGTGCGTCGCCTTGTGGCACCCCAACGAATACAGAGAGCCACCCCCTTCCCACGTCAAACACCAGAGTGGACGGCGGCCGTAGAACGAGTGGGATTGATCTATGATGTTCCTATCCTGGATTCGATGAACCCCGCCGCCATAGCCTCCATGTGGAAGGTCAAGTATGCCGGAATCGTTGCCGCAGAGCCCCTAACAGTAGATACGATTCATCAGGTAGAGGTGCCGGATCCACTGGAATACCAGCAGGCACTCCTGGAACCCGTTCGTATCCGTGAAGCACTGGCATTGGAGCCTGGCGACCCAGCAGTGGTTATCGCCATAAGTGATGATGCCGTAGAACGCGAGCATGAAGACCTTGTTCAAGGACTCTACCGTAGGCCAGGAGAGATCGCTGAGAATGGCATCGATGACGACCAAAACGGCTACATCGACGATGCTCAGGGCGTGAACTTCGTCTGGCGACTGGATGGCAGCCGGCCAGGAGAAACATCGTTTGATGGCGTCGATCATGGAACGCAGGTGGCTGGCGTAGCCGCCGCTCGCACGCGCAATGGTATCGGTATGCATGGCTTGGCTGGAGCATGTTCGTTTTTCCCCATGAAAACCGCCGACTATCGAGAGCCAGGCATAATCGCTGGCTATGAGTCCATTCTTTATGCCGCCAACGAACGGTTCCCCGTACTAAACTGCAGTTGGGGTGCCAGAAAGCCATTTTCGCCCATCGATCAGGCAATTATCACCTATGCCGTTGCCAATAACGTTGCAATCGTTGCTTCGGCTGGTAACCATGGTTCGTCAGTACGGAACTATCCCGCGTCATATGTAGGCGTCCTTGGTGTTGGTGAGTGCGATGTTTATGGTAAGCGCCTCCCATGGTCGGCGGTTGGGGCCAACGCCGACGTTTTTGCTCCTGGGTATCATGCCGTAGCGCCACGCGGACGCAACCAGTATGATACCATGCCGATTGCCGGAACGTCCTTTGCAGCGCCCATCCTATCGGGTCTTATGGCACTCATCCGGTCCAAACACCCAACGTTGTCGCCAGAGCAGGCCCAGGCCCTTGCCCGCATTACGGCGTCGGCACCAGTGCAGACCGATTCGTACGCGTCCATGGTCACCAACATGGTCAACTTCGAAGCTGCACTTGCCGCCGATCCAATGCACCATGTGGCCTTCCAAATTCGCGACGTCCACCTCGTCGAGCCCGGCACACTCCAGCCAGTGCAACGATTCGTACCAGGCATGGAAGCCGACGTCCATTGTGTTCTTACCAACGTCCTAGGGCCCTTGCCCGATGGAGCCGTCTTTACCATGCACATTGTTGATGCGGCTGGGTGGAACATCGAGATTCTTGATAGTGTCTCGATGCCGGCCAGCGCGCCCTCACGTTCCGGCATGGAGTCCGTTATTGGACGCCTCCGTATCCACGGCGTGGCTCCCATGCTAGCCGAAGTGGCTGTGTCCGTTGAAGTTGGTGATTCCGTGCTGGATCGTCGTTTCGTTGGCATCGCCCAGCCAGGAGTCATGACAACCCTCGAAAATGACCGCCTGTCGTTCTCTGTTGGTGACGAAGGCATGCTTGGATATAACTCATCCATGTCTACCCGTCACGGCCGCGGATGGAACCTCAAACCAATCACCTCCATGCTGGCGCCGTCGGGATTCTTCGCCAGCGCCGGCAATCGCTCAGTAACGGCGTTCAACAATGTCACGCAGCAATCGGACTTCTATCCATCAAAGCGTTTTGTAGGCCCCGACAGTATGATTGGTATCATGGCCGACATCGGCGCTCCCCGCAGCCGCCAGATCGGACTGCGCGTTCACCAGGAGTGGAACCTTCCTAGCCAAGGGGCATATTCCACCGTTACGGTGAAGCTTACCAATACATCCGACTCCACGCTGAATGATGTGGCTGCGGGGTATCTGCTGGACTGGGATCTCGGCTATGCTGGGCGTTTCAACCGAACGGCTGTCGATAGTGTCTTGCCGAGTGTTCTGGATGGAAGCGTCAAGGGCTGTCAGGTACAATACTCCGACGTCGACTCGCTGATGGTGGCCGTCGGTGCCGTTACGGACGATCCGGACGCCGTGCCCCAGCTGGCCGGCATGGAGTTTACAACATCCATCGGCGACTATGACGGGTTCTCCGATCGAGACCGTCTGAAACTCCTGTCGTCCGGTGCGTCCATACAAACCGCAGCCGTCTCCGACGTGATCATGGTCGTTGGCATGAGGTTTCCTGGTACCTTAAGGCCCGGCCAAACGAAGTCCTTTCAGATTGTTTTTGCCACCGACACCACGTGGGAGGGAGTCACGGAAGGTTTTCGCCAGGCAGGTAGGTCCACGACCGTTGCAGAGGCTACGGTCGAAGCGCCAGCAATAGCTATGGAGTTGGCGCAAGGAGTGCTCACCATCCATGCCTCGGAATCTCCAATGAAGGTCCTATTGGTTGACCTCATGGGTCGTACGATCGAGACCAATCGCATGGCCTCATCGTCGCCCTATACATACTCCTGTTCGGCTCCTGCCGGAATATATGTGGCATCCGTTGTGCTTGCGAGCGGTCTTCAGGCAAGGCCAATGCTGCTTGTCAACGTTCCGTAGTCCAGAAAGAGAAACATATGCCGATATTTCGGGTCACTACCCATAGACCACTACCATTATCGGCAACCGTATGTTCGAACGACTGTATCCGCTGGTTCTCGCTCTGCTTGTAACGCCCGTTGTGGTGGCCGCGCAGACGTCCTATCCGCAGCCGCTTGCCTTCGACACCATTCGAACGTCCGTTGGCCCTGTCCGTGCCGTCCATGGCATCGTCCGTTTGCAAATTCGAAAAGGGGCCATGCCTACCCTTGCGGCCGTGCGAAGGCTCCTGCCAGGAGTTGACGTACGAGAGCAGATTCTTAGCCCAGAGCGTACCTCACTTTATGGAGCCAATCTTGAAAAGTCGAGGCCATCACCGCAACGGGACGCCCTTCATGCTGCCGAAGATGCTCTAACGCGAAGCTTTACGGCTTTTTACGCCGGGCCAGAAAATCCCGCACTGGTGGCTAGCCGCCTGATGTCAAAACATGACGTCATTGCATGGGCTGAACCAATCTTTGTGGATGAGCTGCATGCCACCACGAACGATCCTTTTGTGATGCAGCAGGGATACCTGTCCGTTATTCGTGCGTTTGAGGCCTGGGATCTTTACCAAGGGGATACGACCATGGTTGTAGCTGTAAGCGACAATGGCGTCGATCAACAGCACCCCGATTTGGCACCCAATCTGCATAGGCGTACGACGGAGATTCCAAGTAACGGCATCGACGATGATAACAATGGCGTGGTTGATGACTATATCGGCGCAAATCTCGCAGCATCGCTGGATAACAGTACGCCAGGCGTAACGTTTGTGACGGATCCCCACGGAACGGAAGTTGCCGGCTTTGTAGGCGCAGCCACGAATAACGGTGTAGGCATTGCCAGCGTTGGATACCGAAACCGACTGTTTCCCATTCGTATTGCAGTAGGATCCGACCTGCTTTTTAGCTATCAGTCCATTTTGTATGCCGCGCAGAATCGATTCCCCATTGTCACATGTTCGTGGGGCATCGTAAAGCCGCCCTCGCCCGTCGAGCAAGCCATCATTGATTACGCGCGTGCCATGGGAACGGTTGTCGTCGCATCGGCTGGGAATCATGGTCAACGGTTCCCGCTGAATGCGCAAAGCCTGAACTACCCTTCGGCCTATGATGGAGTCTTTGGTGTTGGCGAATGCGAGTCCAACGACGTAATGCGTGATGAGTCGGGGCTGGGCGTCAACGCCGATGTTGCCGCCCCAACCTTCCGTGCCATTTCCACCTCGTTGGGCAACTCCTACGGAAGTACTGCTGGCGGAACATCATTTGCAGCACCCGTAGCGGCGTCCATGATTGGGCTCATACGCGCCCGATATCCGCAGCTGACGGTGCAACAGGTGGAATCCTTCGCGCGCCGCTGTACGGTTGATGTCCGTGACAAGAATCCTGGGCTCACCGATGGAGTGCCAGGCCGGATTGACGTCTTGAAGGCCATGACGCTCCAGCCTTTGAGTGAACCCGCCGTCGACATCATATCCTATACCTTGGCCGACGAGTCTGGTGCACCTGTAGCCTCCTATCGCTTGAATACGGACACGCGCCTAAGGCTGACCGTTGCCGCCCCGCTGGGCGAGGCCCGGAACGTCTGGATTCGCGTGAATGCAGCAACGACGTCTACATGGAGTGTTTCCTGGGCCGACACAGATGAGGAGCTGGGAACCATTCCTGCAGGTGGGCAGAAAGTCAGTTCCGACATTGCGTTCCGTGTTACCCGCGATAATGCCAGTGCACTTCTCCTCGTTGCACAGATTTTCGTTGATGGTGAACAGACGGGAGAGCAGATCCTCGTCATTAATCCTACACCCATCATGCACCGTTTTGCCAACGATTCGCTTATCGTTGACGTTGGTATCCAAGGTGCAGTTGGCGCTACGGGTTCGCGTGCTACGCGTCAAGGGTCCGGGTTGAACGTTGTCGGTAAAGGAAACATCCTCTCGCCGAGTGGCTTCTTTGCCGCACTGGGGACTGCCAAGGCGTCGCAGGCCATTGACGATATTGGCGCTCCCAGTGACTTCGTTTCCAGCAAGCCCTTTGCTTCCGGCGACACGACGCTGGCCGTCTTTGCCTCTCCTGCCGGCGACGCACCCAATCAGACCGGACTTCAGGTTACTTCACGCGTCACGTTCCCTTCGCGTTCCGAACCAGTCGTTGTCTTCTCGTACACATTAAAAAATTCCTCGTCACAAGCTGTTAGTGGCGTTGGTGCTGCCATGCTCATGGACTGGGATATCGGTGCAGGTGGAACGTTCAATCGTACCGAACCTGCTCCCGATGCCGTTCCCGGAGGGGTGTCCGAAGCATCGAATGCCGCCCAGTCGTTCCGTCGCAATGGCTTGCCTTTGGCCATCGTGGTAGGCACATCGTCCGCCAATCCCGATGCCATCGTGCAGTCGGGCGGCAGCTTCTTGAACGAAGTGATTGCCAATGACCGTACACCAGCCGTCCTGGGAGCATTGCTTACCACTGGATTGACGCTTCAGGCTGGGAACTTCGAAGGCGATATGGCTGGCCTTCACGGCATGCGGTATTCTGGTGTATTGCAGCCTGGAGACGAACGATCGTTTATGGTTGTGGTTGGCGTGGGCTCAACCGTTGAAGAAGCAACGGCCCATGTACGGCGGCGTATGGCCAATCCAGCAAGTATTGAATCCAATGTTACGGTCCAGGTTTCTGTACATCCGAATCCAGCTTCCACAGTACTTACGGTGAGCAATGTGGCAGAGAACAGTACGTTGGAACTGTGGTCTCTTGATGGGCACCGCTATGGTGTTCTAAAGGGATCTGAATCGCGTGTCACATTTGATCTTGGAAGCATCCCCGTGGGTTCGTATTTCCTTCGAATCTTCGATGCCTCTGGAATTACATCCATCCCAGTATCCATCCTCCGATGAACCGTCTCGCCGTTCTTTTGGCTGTGGCCGTCCTGTGCAGCAGCACGCTTGCAGCCCAGCCCCAGATCCTTCCCGCCGACCCACCACGGCGTATGGATCGTGTTGTGGCCGATCACCTGGTGGTAGTGTTTTCGGCATCGGCTGTCGCGTCCACGCCGCTACCGGAGCTGATGCGTAGGAATGGCTTTGTGGAGGCACGGCCCCTTCTCAGATTCGAACAAACGGTGACGTCACGGCTGGGGATGACACTTGGCGGGGGCGTATCGGCACGGTTGCTGTCCCTCGAAGAACAGTTGATGCGCACCTACTGTGTACGCACCATTCCGAACGGGCTGCAGCCTGAAGATCAGGCTTCCAAGGTGATGTCTGCCTGCGGAGACGTCGAGACAGCGGAACCATGGTATGTTGCCGAGTTGACGGGGATGGAGTTGCCCAACGATACTCTTGCCAAGGACCAGGAGCTACTGTCCACGCTGCGCATGGCCGAAACGTGGGCCGTACAAAGCGGGGATACGTCTGTGCGCATTGGCATCAGCGACAGTGGAGTCTTGCAAAGTCATGAAGACCTAAAGGACAATATCAGCGTCAACATCCGGGAAGTGCCCGACAATGGCGTGGACGATGATGGCAATGGATATATCGATGACTATCGTGGCTACAATTTTGCCAGCAAGGACGATAGCACGGCACCTGGAAATACCTTCAACGCCCGTGAAGGGCACGGCACAGGAACGTCGGGCATCAGCAGTGCCGTGGTGAACAATGTCGCGGGCATTGCAGGTGTAGGAGGTTCCTGCCGCTTCGTACCGCTCAAAACCATGCCCGATAATCGCGATGGGATCCTGTATGGGTATGAGAGTATCATGTACTGTGCCGTCAATGGTATTGACGTAGTGAATTGTTCGTGGGGAGGATTCTCCCGTTCCTGTATCAACGAACGCATCGTGGACTATGCCTTCGAACGGGGCACGATCGTCGTTGCTGCCGCTGGGAACCACGCCACAACGGCATTGTTCTATCCTGCAGCGTATAGGGAGGTTCTGTCTGTGGGAGTCTCGGAACCAGATGACTCCATTGCCCCGATGTCGGGACGTGGCGCATTTGTCGACCTCATGGCTCCTGGAAACAAAACCCGCACCACATCAAATAGTGGTGGGTATGGTACCTTTTGTTGTTCGTCTGGAGCGTCACCCATTGTTGCAGCTGCCGTAGGCCTTCTCCTCTCCGAACGCCCTGAATTGCGCCCTCGTCAGGCCGTGGCGCTTGCGCGC
>JALOMA010000159.1 GCA_025455735.1 Candidatus Kapaibacterium sp. | reverse complement strand
ACTGATTCTGAAGGCATTGGAGTGGACGACAGCATAGTTCAGGACGTAGTGGAGTGTCAAGTGTTCCTGTTCCATGCCCCAGCGGATGAACGTACGTCCATCAATATCAGCAGGACGTTGAACACTGCCGGTGAGGCTCGTCAAGGTAGATTCAAATTCGAACCAATCGCTACCAAAAAAAATGGACAACTCTGGGCCCACTCCGTCGGTCATAAGTCCACTTCGCGGCACACTGTAGGCTGGCCCAGCTGAGATACCCATGTGTATTGGATAGCCTCGATTACCGTTTTTTCCAGACTTACTGTCCTCCATGCCGATAAGGGCTACCGTTACCATCACCGTTGCAAGCATGACCACATCCCTTTCAATGTTCATACGTGCGATACGGCCAATACCTTCGTCCGTTGCGCCATGGACAGCCACCTTCGCACAAGGTGGTATCCACCGAGATTTCGCTGTGATATATCACTGGGCGGAGCAGGTTCGATCAACGTAGGTCGGTATCGCATTCAACAAGGCCTTTGCGCTTCGCACCACACGCTTTCAGGACGGCACCTCATGCAGGTCAGTTGGGATACTTGATGTAGAGCTCAAGGCCAACAGATATGGAATGAGAACCTGCAACAAGGCCACTACTGACCTCGGCCGGCAGGACGTAGTGGTAGCGCATTGTTAGTGGAAAGACAAGGCCGTCTTTCAATCCGCCGAGATTCGTTCGGCCAAAGACGTTCCACTGCGCCTTTGCGCCCATCACAGCTGTTGTGACATTCTTTGTCTGCGTTGAGTCCAAGGCACGCACTAAGCTCCAGCCCAACCCTAGCAACGGGCTTAACCGAAGTGATTACCCGTACACGAGTGCATAGCTTGCTTGTATACCCGTTGTATTCCATTCTACAATAGCTCCATTGGGGACGCTCTCTCCATAAAGCACCATCTCGCTTGTTGTTGGACCCATAATCCCAGTCACACAAAGCTCCAGTCCGAATCTTCTCGCCAAAAAGCCCAACTGGAATTCGTATCCCATTCCGCGGTCTGGCACGCCAGACTGTTGTCCGACGGGAAAGACACTCACTGGACCTCCGCCAATGAGTATTCCCACCCCCTGATACCGTTTGACCGCATCATTGTATAAGCTATCCAATGCATGGCCTATACGTAGACAGCCAAATACCAGGAGTAAGGGTAAGCCAATTCGTGGGAATATCAGTACGATCGTCTTCACTGTTGGGGTCTCCGACAAAAGAACACAATCAGTTCTCTGAAAAGAGGAGTCCTGACACACTGTAGCGTCTCACACCTGCTGTCTTAGAACGTTTCTTCCGGCCATACACGGAAGTCTCAATCCACGTGCCACATACATTGGCATTGGATTGGACACAAACCGCCTTATCTTTTCGATGCAAATGTGAGATTCCTATCCTGCTTAAAGACTCCCGGCTCTGGCATTATTGTCGAATATCACTCCTTGGCGTGCGATGAAGCATCTTGATTTCAGAATTCTCTTCTTGTTAGGTACATTTTGTTCGTTCAATGGATGCACCTACAACCCAATGGCTGCGGATGGTGTTTCCGTACCGAGCGTGGGATCATGGTTTGTCTTCGAAGAAATCCTGTCTCGTAACGGCACGATTGTTTCTACAGTACGGTCCGACACAATATCGTTTCTTATCCACCACAACGGTCTTCACGGAAGAACGGGTGTAACCTGTGCATTCTCCGGCTACAAGCGATACGGACCCGATAC
Organism: Candidatus Kapaibacterium sp.; assembly: GCA_025455735.1. Classification (GTDB taxonomy): domain Bacteria; phylum Bacteroidota; class Ignavibacteria; order Kapaibacteriales; family Kapaibacteriaceae; genus JALHPC01. The sequence goes on along the minus strand of JALOMA010000159.1, from coordinate 4,337 downwards.
AGTTTTCATCCACTATCAAAGAAATGGCGACTTCGCCGTAACAACCGCTGCAGGTGGCCGTCAGTGGAATATCTATCCATTTCAGAGCCGAGAACCGCAATTTGTGATTATCCGTGATTCGACATGGCAGACTGGTGAAAATGAGCGCATTGTTCGGGAAATTCGCCATGTAGGATCGGAGGCTCAGGTCCTTCCCAACGGTGACTCCTTCACGTGCTCGATTGTTCACGATACAGAAACCCACGTGTTTTTCAACCCACAGAATCGTCCCATTCGTACCATCACGACGCTCCACGAGCTCTGGTACAATCGTAGCGTGGGATATCCGAGCAAGATCATAACAACCACGACAACAGCCGATACCACCAGTACGCAGGTGGAACGGCAGGAGCGAACACTCGTTAAGGCTGTCCTACACCATCACGACAACTGACCACTGCCTGCATCAGCAACCAACCCCGTACCCACACGGTTGCCTTCCTGCCCTCGCCTTGCCGGAGCACTCGTGCTACATCTTCTCAACGCACTCTTTTTCGGGCAAGGGGCCTTGCCACACAATGCTCCATAAGGCACGCTAAGCGTGCCCTGCTTCCATTCCAGCCATCGCGATCTATCTGCCAATAGTCACGGGTATGATCGTTGTGCGACCGTTGCTCTCGGTAACACGGATGGCGTATGGCCCAACGGAAAGGTTCGGGCAACGAAGATCAATACGCGATTCATGCACTGTTGCCGTGAAATCAACGCTGTTCCCTAACACGTCCATCATGGCAACCGTAGGATTGTGCACATCGCGGGAGAACACCACGGTTGTGCCGCCATGGAATGGATGAGGGGCAATGAGGATATCGTCGCGGAGGGAGGCTGCCACGCTAGAGGCCGAAGCAAGAGACGGGATGCGATACCGGGCTACGGCTACTCTATTCTGTGTGCCATCGTGGGACTGGCCAGCGACAAGGATGGCGTGGTCTTGCTGAATCGCTATGGCGCGCGCACCGTCGTCACCACCTTGGAAGTCCGTCGTCACAATACCATCGTTGCCAAATGTGGAATCAACAACGCCATGTTCCAGGTAACGCGCAAGTACGACGTCCGTTTGTATTCCTTGACTTCGAAATCCTGTCACAACGATCTTCTTGTCTGTCTGTATGGCTACACTCCCTGCCTCCCCGTAGTCCGTACCCTCACCAATATCCGTAGTAACAACGCCGCTTCCGCCGAAGGACGCGTCCAGGCCACCTATTGTCGTGTAGCGATTCACCAGGATATCATGAAACGTGCTGCTGACGCGTCCAACAACAACGGGCTTCCCGTCCGACTGCAAGGTCAGCCCCCAGCCCCATTCGTTGAAGTTGCCAACGGATGCATGGCGGTGTCTTCCATCGGTACCAAAGGATCCATCCAGCAGGCCACCAGGCGTGAGGCGAAACAGTGCAACGTCGGAGCTACCGCTACCATTCGGAGTGCTTGTTCCGCAGGCAATGATGTTGCCGTCGGGGTCAACCGCTATCGCGTTCGCGTTATCCCTGCCGGGTGAGAACTGTACCAAGCTGCGCCCATCGACGCCAAAGGTGGAGTCTATCGTGCCATCAGTCAGCAATCGTACGACTGCCATGGAATTGTCCGCCCCTACCGAAGCATATCCCGCTGCCACGATTCCATCGGCACCATGGGCAGCTACCGAAGATGCAGCCGACCATGCATTGCCCATTGGAACCTGAACAATTCCGTCGTCACCGAATGTGGAGTCAAGGACGCCATCCGTTCCGCGGAACCTAGCAACAGAAAATATCTCATTTCCCTCTCGGCTTGTCACACCTGCTACAATGATGTCACCATACGGTAGAAGGACAAGTCCGCGCCCTTTAGCATCGCCGTCACCCAGGGGGACGGCTGAAATGCCCCGAACACCGAAGGTTGAATCCAAGGCCCCATTCGAAAGAAGACGAGCCACGAACATGCGATACTGGGCGTTCAGATAGGTGTGGCCAGCAAGGACGATTCTGCCGTCGGGCTGCACGGCTATGCCATACGCGGCATCGTCGAAGTCGCCGATGGTGATAATAACCCTGCCGCCACTACCGAAGGACGGATCTAGGGTTCCATCCTGGGCCATGGACGGAACGTTCAGGAGGCCGCATATCAGCAAGGCGCAAGGAAACAACGAAGTGATCCGTAGCATGGCGTTCTCCGGTGAGTACGAAATGACATGCGAAAAATACGCATCACGAACGTTGCTGATGTCCGGGGCTAGATTTGGTCAGACCGCGCAGAAAGGCCAACAGGCTTCCATCCTTGGGAACACCGAGCTTCTTTCGGCTATTGAGTCTGTGGGTTTCGATCGTGCGTGTGGACAGGCATAGCAGTGCCGCCATGTCATCCGATTTCATTTCGGCCATGGTCAGAATACATACCTTCGTTTCCATGCGAGTCAGGTCTGGTGCAGCATTTCGCAGTGCTTCAAGGAACGTGGGGTGTACTTCGGAGAACACGGCCAGATAGGCTTCCCATGAGCCACCAAACACTGGCGATTCGCGAACAAGGGTGCGCAATGTACGGGCGAGTACCTTGGCCTCGTGAATATCTTGGAAGGCGGCATCGATTTGCCGTTCCAGTTCTTTCAGGGAATTTACTGTCAGCAACAAAGACTGATTTGCAGAACCAATTCGTTTCTCCAGTTCCTCAATATGGTTTTGCTTTTCCCGCTCACGTTCTTCCAGCATTTCTTTGTTTCTCCGTAACAGATCCACTTCGTGCTGAAGGGCAAGAGCCTTCAGGCGTTGGTTGGAACGTTCGGCCTCCCTCCGAAGTCGTTCGTCCAGATATACCTGAAGCGTTGTAAAGGCATCGGTAGGTCTGCCACAACGCGCATACATATTGGCGAGCTCCCGCACGAGCTCGCCTGCTTCTCCTCGTTCCCCCGCAGAATGCACTCTCTCTATTGCGTGGCGGGCAATATCCCAGGATACCGTCATGCCGTTGTGCGATCGCACAACCTGTTCCATAAACAGTACTCGGGCGGTCACGTCGTCCGATATCGTCTCATCAAGTTCCTGTATCGTCTTGGCAATGCGTATGCTAGCGCTATGGATATCGCCGGTTGCGACGTCCTCGTGAATCCGCCAATACTCATTTTCCAGAATCAGGTTGTTATTCCGGCAGGCACGCGCCAATAGATCCGACGTTCCAAAATATTCTCGAGCTGATGAGTACCGTTCCAAAAGCACACAACACTTGCCAATATTGTGATGAATATGGGCGAGATATTCCTTGGGAATGTTCGAATCGTGAGTATCAAGTGTATGCAGCAATGTGAAGGCTTGTTGAATCTCACCGGCGTCTATCAGATCTACGGCAATATTGTTCGTAGCCAGTGCACGAAATCCCGCAGGCGTTGGTACGCAATCGGATACGTCGTGCAGCAGCGACTCCGCTTCATCCATCAATCCACAACGCGCCAGCTCCGTCACCAACAAGGCCGCTGCCGTCGTATCCGTGGCGGACATAGGCAGCAGAACATCATGGATTGCGAGGGGTCCGCACACTCGTCCCGCAAAGGATGTACTGCCAGCCGCCGTTTGCGCTGCCGTCCGTAGGACGGCCTGCACGTTTTGTGTATGGTGCAGGGCCATTTCCGTGGCACTAGTGCGGAGAGCATGAATGGCCATAACGATGGACACGACAAGTGTTTCGTACGTGCTGGCATTCGCAATTGCTTCAGTAATCCAATCAGGGTTTGGCACCAAGACGATCTCGGGACGCTGCAAGGCAGCAGCAGCCAGCTTGCGCGCTGCAACGGCTGGATATCGATTGTCCACGACCCGTGCCAAGGAACCACGGATGGCATCTTCAAGGATAGCACATCTGTGGGCCTCCACGGTGGTGAGTCGGTTGGCCCACAGTGTTATCAAGATGTCGGCATGAAGCGTACGTTCGTGGTCATCAGCTTCCGGCGTCAGCGCAAGGGCCTGGTCCAAAATGTCGTCATGTGGCATTGCTGTGCTATGAACGGCCACGAAGAGCCCTTCCATCAAGGAGGGATTTCGCGCCCCGCGATCAGTGCCCCACAACTGCTGGATGATGGAGAACTCGGGAGTCAAGGGAGAGCTATTTTGATCACATCAAATACAACGGAAGGACTGCTGTGAGATATTGTCATTGACACCATTTTGCTTCCCTTCGTCACGACAATGGTGCACGCATTGAACGTATTCGAGAATGTGAAATCTACTTCACCATTCGCGTTTGTCGTATCATGTGCTATGTGCGCCGTTCCACCGACCTGGTAGTGGACATGGACTTGCACATCTGGAACTCTATTCATTTGTTCCACTACG
>JALOMA010000158.1 GCA_025455735.1 Candidatus Kapaibacterium sp. | reverse complement strand
GAATACACATTATCTCTTCGGTATCGTCTTGATACAAGACAAAACCGGAGCGCTTCTTGCTTGCAAAGAACCGATTATCTTCAAAGTACCTACGCGATATGGCCGGCAATCCTGTACACTGATCCGCAACAGCGGCGGCCAGTATCCTGTCGTCGCGAAGAACGGAGATTATTCCGTCTGTTGTCTCAATGTACTTTCCCACTCTCCAAGAAGTGGAGTCAGACTTGCCGGAAGTTATCTTCCCCAAGTAGGCTAGGCACGAGGTTCGTGGATCACAATATGCCACGCCTTCCTCTCCAGCAACGATGTATCCCTTTTCGAGCACTGCGATGCCTGCCGAAGGATCATCAAGTGGATCCAGCATAAGCCCGTACAAATCCTCTCTTGATATACGAAAGAGTGGCTTTTCGTTCAGTGGGGTCGATGTCATGAGTTCATAGAATGCAACACTTGTATCAGAAGCAACGATGGTCTCTGTAGCACGAATTGTGTCTCGGGTAGTTCTGAACCCTACGCCCTCCCTTGTATAGAAGATAAGCTTCGGAGTCAGGAGACTATCTCCCATCTCCACCCTCCAAACTTCTGCTATCTCATTTGTAACGTCAAGTCGCACTGTCACACTGTTTTTATCTGCATAAAGTACAGTCATTTTATCAGTACGAAAGTTGGTCTTACTAATATGTCCACTTTTGGCTATGAACATCATATTGTTGGATCCACACAACAACGTACCACGTTCGAACAGATACGGCTGCTGTCGATTAAGCGAGTCATGCGTCACTACATAATCCCTTGGCAGGGAGACAAGAACATGGTAGGCAAGTCTTTTTCCTGAAACACGATTGATGACATGAAGCCCTTCGCCAACGAAGTCATCTGGATCCATCGTCTTCGATTCTATCGGTACCGACGGCCCAGCAACGAATACAAAGACAGAGTCATTCCGGCAGGAAACAACACGAGCAAAAGGAGCTTTTGATGGTGAAATGAGGAACATCTCCTCGTTCACTATATGACTGAAGAGCGAGTCGCCAATGGGAAGATCGCTTTTGTAACACATCTGACTGGCTCGTGTGTGAAACCCATCATCATCAACATGGTGCGCCCCACGGAGCTGAATTTGACTATTCAATGTTGAACCGCCGTACGTCACGGAAGTTGTAAATCCACCACTCATTGGAGATCCGCTTGGCATAGTGGTGCTATAACTGTACGAGCTATATTCACTTGACCGACTGAGTGCGTTAATACGTTTGAAGTCCCGACCGGACAATGCGAGTATCGAGGAATGTTCAAGCAGTCCCGTTTCAAAGTCCAGCGTGTGCAGTCGTAGTTCATTACTTGAAGTATGCGCTACGATGTGCATCGACCCCTTCTCGCCGTGATATGCGCTACTCATGATTCCAAAGGAATCTTGCGAAGGCCGTATCGACCATTCTCTAAATAGCCCCTTGACATCATAACATGTGAGTGTTTCTTCCGTTTGGATGAACAACTTTGGCTTCTGCTCCCTAATTAAAAGGCATAAAGCCAATGCATCATCGACTGCGGTAAATACGACTTTGGACTTTCCTGACGCCACATCAATCGTCCGAAGAGAATTTTCATGCAGTATCAAGGCCTGTCCGTTGAACACGACAAGTCGCTGTGTAAAGTTTGATGCCAGCGGATCGTCACTGACAGCGAATGCGCTAATTACCCTTGGATTTCTTGCATCAAGTACGACCGATGTATCACCTGTATGGTATAGCAGAAGATAGTCTTCAAACATATTCACCTGAAGATCATCCAAGCTGCTTGCGGCACGAAACACTTCCTTTCGCTTGACAAGGTCAACAACCTGATATCCTTCTTCCTGCGGGACGAGTAGTATGTTCCCGTGCCGCTGAGGGTAGATACGTACAAAGTCCGTAGCCGAAAGCCCATCAATGACAACATCATTCACGCTTCCAAAAGGCAATCCGACGCGACCCAATTCAGCTCCAGTTCTCCCGTTCACAAAAAGCAAGTCATTCTCATCGGGAATCAAGACCTCATTGTCGTCAACCCATTGGACTAGTGAGGCTATTTGTTCTGCATCGCCAAAGCTTTTTTTGGACCACAATTCATCGCCATTACGGAGAGAATAGCAAGCAATCGTCTTCTTACGAACAACAACAATCCAATCATGTGAAGGGCTCGCGAAGGACGCTGTCGTTGCATCTGCTATCCGAACTGTATCCAACTCAAACCTAGTTCGTGCTTGCACTATCCAAGCCGATGCCAACACCATAACAAGAAAAAGGAGACCCTTGAAAGCGTATTTCAAAGACATAACTGATGCTCATACGAGTACGAAAATATTTCTCAGCACGGTGCAATATGTGCATTTACTTACCCACAGACATCATCATAGTCTATCTACTGAGAATCGGGGAAGGGACTAATCACATTGCCGTCACGTTTGCCGATGAGTTTCTATCTCGCGTGCCATCGTAAGATCGATTTAATCAGACAGCCTCGTGATGTACTTCTATTGCGTTTCTTTGACACACTGATATCTTCATGACTATCGATACACTGTCTTGAATAGTCTCTGACGGCATTCCGGCGTACTGCGGTTCGATTCTTGACCGCAAAGCATGTGGGAATCACAACTCAACGACGCAATGCGAAATCTCCAGGCCTGGAGACAGTCGTTGGTGGTCCACACGTGTGTGTCGCGAATGCATGCGTGGAACACGTTCATGGACGGTTCGATCAAAGCCAGATTGAACCTTTTCGTGGTTCGTCAGAGGGAACGTAGCCGATTCGTGCAGCTTGTGACAGCACGCCTTGTTTCGTTCTACGTCACATTCAGTGGTTTGTAGAGTGTCCGATTCGTGTCGTTATGTCGATGTCGACATGCAACGATCTCTTCACCGGGCATCCCTGCATAGCGGCCAGCAACACTTGATAGTCTCGTTCTGAAAGGGGCCCTGGTACAACGACGTCAACAACAAGCCTACCAATCCGGCGATGAGGGTCAGCAACCATGTGTTTCTCAACACGCATCGTAGCCCCGTCAACATTGATTCCGTGGGTTTCCGCTGCGATTCCGATGTAGGTCATCATGCACGTGCCGAGTGCCGTGGCCAGAAGGTCCGTCGGCGAGAAGCTCTCGCCTCTTCCGTGATTATCGACGGGGGGATCCGTGAATAGTATTATTCCCGAGGGGCCGTGTGTGGCCTGCGTTCGAAGTGTGCCTTGGTAGGCAATGTCAATGGTTACCATCAAGCAATATGCTACAAAGTCGTGCTTTTCGTGCATGGTCCACGCGTTTGGTGGGGCTTACCACCCGAACGCTCTCCAAAATCTTCGTAAGTTTGCGCGCCCCGCATCGTCGGGTGGCACTCCACACACCATCGAAACGGATCGATCATGAGCGTACTTGTCAACAAGAAGTCCAAGATCATCGTCCAAGGGATAACCGGCGGCGAAGGCACCTTCCATACATCACAGATGCTGCAGTATGGCACCAATGTCGTTGGTGGTGTTACCCCTGGCAAGGGTGGAACGATGTACAATGGCAAGGGCGACGATACATTCATTCGCCCGGTTCCAGTGTTCAATACCGTCAGTGATGCCACTGCGGCAACTGGAGCGGATGTATCGATCATCTTTGTGCCTGCTCCCATGGCCGCCGATGCCATCTTGGAGGCAATCAATGCTGGCATCGCCGTTATCATCTGCATTACTGAAGGCATTCCTGTAGCCGACATGATACCGGTGAAGGCAGCACTTGACGCTTCGCAGTCACGGCTGATTGGCCCCAACTGCCCTGGCATCATCACCCCTGGAGAAGCGAAGATTGGCATCATGCCGGGCTTTATTTTCTCCAAGGGAAACATCGGTCTGGTATCGCGCTCTGGAACGCTCACCTATGAGGCTGTGAAGCAGCTGTCGGATGTCGGCCTCGGTCAGTCTACGTGTATCGGCATTGGTGGTGACCCAATCATAGGAACGAAATTCATCGACGCCATCAAGCTCTTCAATGATGACCCCGACACCCATGCCATTGTGATGATTGGTGAGATTGGCGGCAATGCGGAAGAAGAAGCTGCTGAGTACATCAAAGCCAATGTTACCAAGCCGGTCGTTGGTTTTATCGCAGGGCAAACGGCACCTCCAGGGCGCCGCATGGGTCATGCCGGGGCTATTATCTCTGGCGGCAAGGGCACTGCTGCCGACAAAATGGCAACCATGCGAGCATGTGGCATCCATGTCGTGGAATCTCCTGCCACCATCGGCGAAACCATGAAGGCCGTCCTCGGTGGTTCCCCATCAGGCGTGACGCCAGCACCTGCCAAGAAGTCCCCAGCCAAAAAGACAGTCAAGAAAAAGTAACCCGTCATCAATCCTAGAGTCCCCATGGAACGAACACTCTGTATCATCAAACCCGACGCCGTTCGCAATCAGAATGTTGGAAACATTGTTGCCATGATTCAGAAGGCTGGATTTCGCATCCTCGGCCTGAAGATGATTCGGATTTCGCCTGAACAAGCCGGTGCCTTCTATGAGGTTCACAAGGAGCGCCCATTCTATGGCGAACTTGTCAACTTTATGAGCTCGGGAGCCATCGTTCCGATTGCATTGGAGAAAGACAACGCCGTAGCCGACTGGCGTGCGCTCATCGGTGCCACCGATCCTGCCGAGGCAGCTGACGGCACGGTTCGCAAGCTGTATGCCACTAGCAAGGGCGAAAACGCTGTCCACGGGTCCGACTCCGCCGAGAATGGTCGCATCGAAGTAGGCTTCTTCTTCAGTGAAGCCGAGTTGGCTGCCAACCGATAACCTGTCCCACGCAATGAGAGACCGTAGCGGTCCGGCATTGCCGGCCCGCTACGTCTGTTTTTGGAGCGATCATATGGAACCATTCCAGACACTCGAACGAACCACCATTCTTGAACATGATTGGTGGCGTCTCGACCATGATCGCTACGTAAAGCCCGACACGTCGGTGGGTTCGTACTATAGGGTCGTCACCCCCGGATCTGTTATCGTCATTCCCGTTTTCGATGACAACACCATTGTGATGGTGGAGCAGTTTCGGTATCTTGAGCAGCGATACTGCTTGGAGTTTCCAGGCGGTGGCGCCCATGCACCAACAACCCTAGAATCTGCAGCTTCCGAGCTGCGCGAAGAAGCTGGCTACACCGCCGATGCGTACCGAATAATTGGATCATTCAACCCTTGTAATGGACTCCTCGTTGAGACCTGTACCGTCGTCGTTGCATCTGGCCTCCGCTTTGTTGGCCAATCGCCAGAAACCTCGGAACTGTGTACGCCGGTCGTAATGTCAAGGTCAGACGTCGACGCAGCTATGCGCGACGGGCGCTGTTGGAGCGGCATGTCAATGGCTGCGTGGATGCTGTTTCGTTTATTGTCCTAAGGATGCCTTCATGATTCGTGTGTTTGTCCTTGTCTGTTGCATGTTCCTTGCACCCTACGCCATATTCGGCCAAACAAAAGCTTCGGCTGGTAAGTCCGTCCGTGATTATCGTGTACAAACACTCTATCGTGCAGGGGTAGCACAGAACTACGTTATCACACAGCGAGACACGGTTACACGCATCCATAGCGATACGGCTACAAAGAGATATTACACGCGAGACGTTACCTACTACGCAACACTACGGTGCATCGAGAGCATGGAAAATGTTGCCACAGTAGTTGCGACCCTTGATTCCTTGGAGTATGTGTTTTCGTCGGAGGGCAAGGACATCGTATACAAGTCCCAACTCGATATGGCACCGAAGCCATTTCTCGACTTGAACAACTACTTGGGCCCCATGAACAGGTCGGCCGAAATTTCCTACAACCCATATGGCGAAATCACGAAGCTTGGTGGCGAGCAATTGGAATGGATTCGGGACTATCTCAAGGAAAGTGGACAGGCTCTTGATTCTGTAACCGCCTTGGTCTGGAATCAGTCTGTCGAGGATCCGAATATCCTGATGTATTGCGACCTCCAGAAACGCACTGTGCCCGGCAAACGTGTTGCCCTAGACTCATCGTGGAACCACGAGCTTGGGCTGCGGGTAGATGGTGTGGTCTTTCAAGGT
>JALOMA010000157.1 GCA_025455735.1 Candidatus Kapaibacterium sp. | reverse complement strand
TTGCTGTAAGTAATGGAAAAGGTTGTTCCTTGACAAACATTAGTTGGCCCGGTAAGGACGATGTTTGTTGGAACAGGATTGACAGTAATGACTGTAAGAGGAGTAACCTCGAATGTACAGTCAGAGTACCGAACGACGAGAGCGAAGGAACGCTGCCCCAACGTCGAAGCCGACGTAAGTGCAAAGGAACCGCTCAGTGGTACGTTCAATGCACCAGTAGCAGCTACGGGCGTTGTGACGCTCGCAGAGAGATCGTCAGGAGCAAGAATCGTCGGATTCGTTGTATTAACAATTCCGTTTGGTCCAACTGCTACAATTCGGGCCTGAAAGGTCTGTGCAGGACCGAGGACTGGTGTGAAGTCCCATCCAATATTAACGTTGTTTCCTGCTTGACCAGCTGCGTTGGCCTGATCCCAGTCTACGTTGTTGTGTGCAAACAACGGTAAGACACCAGCGCCGTCAACGTCTTGCGTCGCTGCAAATGCACTGTTGCCACAGGCATTCTCAACACCAATCGTATGAGGATCTTGATCGCCTGGATCTGGGAAGTCAATCAAACGAACTTGGATGCGACCAGCGTTGGCACCTCCATCAGCCCATAGAAGCACTTGGACGGTTACCGTTGCATGCGGATAAACAAGGAGTGGATTGTATTGTGATACGTCTTCAAACGTAACAACAAGTACATCCTCTCCACCAACATTCTGAACCTCGTACCAAACGTTTTCACCGTCAAGACCCATCCGGGGCTCGAGATCGCGGTTCAGGAAGTACACAGCATTATTAGGGCTCGGCGCCGCTGCGAACGGAATCGCCTGAGCGTCAATACCCGTTTCGTCAACCTCAACCGTATTGGCAATCTGATCGCTGAAACGAACAAAACCATTCGATCCAATGAAGAATGCTTCGTCCGTCAGGTTGTACTGCTTGCCAAAGTATGTGAAGGTAAAATCACCAACGCCGATAACGCGGTTGATGTTACCAGGCACGACCTCGTAGACAAAGTCAGCGTCCATGGCAGCTGTAATGTCAACCTCGTTGCCGGCAGCTGCCAACAACCCCTGGCCGTTGTTGGCCGCAACATTATACGTAACAACGTTCCGGATGGGAACACTGTACTGAAATTGCGGCGTTTGTCCGGAACAGACTTGCCCCGCAGGCCCGGGCGGGGGCCCGACGTGCGTGAGGGTCACCTGTGCGAGACCACTCGACGCACCTACCACCAGCAGAGTTAACAAGGTCAACAGTCGGCCAATTGCGCCGCCTCCATCCCTTGCCTTTTGCCGGAAGTATGACGTCGCGGAATCCAAACGACTCATACGATCCTCCGATGAAGTGAACTGATAATTTGTGATTGCTTGATCTGTAATAACGTTCGTACCAAGAACAGACGCACGACCTGCCACAAACACGAATAGGCGCTCCATGCGCCCTTGTTTTTCATATTGTGTTTGCCCGAGCAATACTCGCTCCGGGAGGCCGTAACGCTTCTTCATACGCCTCTTGTTGCCGTAAAACACGGCACGGCAATGCCCAGCTCTGCCGCTTTCGGCAGGTTGAACCATTGCGAATGGCCGCTAAAATATCGCCGTAGGGAGTGATAACCAAACCATTTTTTGGCATCACCAAGAGGTGCAAATGCTCCGCTCCCGAGGACGTCTCCCGTCCGCTCAAGCCGTGTAGCTGTCGCTGGTCGCGTTATCTTCATGGTCTCTTCACACCTTCCTACACCGGGCACCTTCAACCTCCAACCAACGCCGCCCGTCGACGCTGATGGATTGTGCAACGTTCCTGACACATGTGGACACGAATACAGCGCACGTTAACAGTGTAAACTGAAACCGTCGCCTGACTTCGTGGCCAAACTCCTTGCCTATTGTAACTATGTCCTTCACCAACAACGACTTACCGAAGTAGAGCCAATGTGTTTGGACTGTTGCCGAAGTGATTCCACAACTCCCGTGCCAAAGCTTGCAAGCCTAAAACGATTCGTCGCGTTCGGCCAGCGCGCGTTCACGTCGGTGCAATTCAACGATCTTCCAGAGGTCCTCAAGAAGACCGTCCAATCCTAAACGCGTGACCGCCGAGATCCTGCGCGCCTTGTGACGCTTGACAAATGCAGACTGTTCCAACTCCTGTACCTGTTCGTCGATAAGCATATCCGTGCGCGATATGACTATGAGAGACGGCTTCGATACCATGGCCGGCTCATATGTACGCAATTCGTTCTGCAACACGGCAAGGTCATGCTCCATGTCGGCCGATAGCGCATCGATCAAATATACCAACACGTCCGTACGTTCAACATGGCGAAGAAACTGATGCCCCAACCCCTTGCCAGTATGGGCACCTTCGATAAGCCCTGGAATATCAGCCACCGTGAATGACCGCGATTCGCCCAACCGCACCATGCCAAGATTGGGGACCAAGGTCGTGAAGGCATAGTCGGCAATCTTTGGACGCGCAGCACTGATCGAACTGATGAGCGTGCTCTTCCCTACATTGGGGAATCCTACCAAACCAACATCAGCAAGGAGCTTGAGTTCCAATTCGATGATGAATTCCTCGCCAGGAGTCCCAGGCTCGGCATGCCGCGGCACCTGATTCGTCGGCGTTGCAAACCATTGATTGCCTCGGCCTCCGCGCCCGCCACGGGCTAACACAAACCTCTCTCCGTTTTTTTCCAGATCGGCGATTTGTTCACCCGTTCCTTTGTTCCGCAACACGGTACCACAAGGAACTTTAATGATGACGTCGTCGCCGCTTTTCCCGGTACACCTGCTCTTGCCACCGTTGACACCACTGGGTGCCTTATAGTGGCGCTTGTACGTGAAGTCCAAGAGGGTTCCCAACTGACTGTCGGCCACAACGACAACGTCGCCGCCGTCGCCGCCGTCGCCGCCGTCGGGGCCGCCCTTGGCAACAAATTTTTCCCTCCGGAAACTAATGTGTCCGTTTCCTCCATCTCCGGCTTTCACCTCGATGGTAGCTGTATCAATAAAGTTCATTCAGACTACAAAACTCTGGCGTATCGCCAATGAAAACTCCATGGCAACCGCACTGTTCGGCTCCACATTATGCTCGGCATAAAACCGATCCAACGTCCCTAAGGCATCCTTCCATGTGGCACTTGCCGTGATGGCTTCAATCGTCCGCATATACAGCAATTCATCCTTTCCGAAGACCTTCTTGATCACCTTCTCCCGCAACCGGTCATCCAACATGGAGGCCAGACGGTCTCGCCGCCGCTGCCCTAACACCTTACGCTCCTCTTCTTCGCTGTCGGGAAGGGGCCCTGCCTCCATGATGGAAACACCATGCGCCATCGTCTGGGCATCATCGGCGGCACGCCCAGCATCCGTAACAGCAGGGATGGCCTCATTATCGTGCTGTTCGCCCAGTATTCCTTTACCATCCGTTGGTTCAGGTGCTTCGCCGCCAACAGGCGTCACTTCGGCAGCATGGTGGTCCTGCATTGACGACTGCAATGGCTCGCCCAGCAGCGCTGGCTGCGTTTCACTAGGGTCGTCCTCCAGCAGAGCACTGCCCTCGTTCCGCAGCGTTACCACATCGTTCGTCCAAGGGGCCGCCAAGACGTCAGCTGCCGCGTGAGCTGGCTCGGCAGACGTCTCCAGCGATGCAGCTGATTCGTCCTGCTGCCCGACACCAAGGGGATTGGCGCTATGATCGATGCGATCGACACTCCCAACGGTAGCATTTTCACCAGTGTCGGCATCCATGACGTCGAGTACGTCGTTAATGACGGCCAGAAGTTTTGTCCGCGTGACATGCGTCAACTGTTCGCGGTACAACAAGCGCTCCAATGCCTGCGAGATAGGAATAGCACCCTTGTCATCCAGATAGATGATGATTGCCTCCGTTGGAACACACTCTGGAGGTACATCTGGATTGGCCTCGGCAAAGAAGTCATACAGAGGATCAAGCAACGCCACGAAATCACGCTGCGAGAGATCGAGAATAAAGTCATTGTCAATTTTCTCGACGATGCGCTCGAACTCCACCACGCTGAGCAATTCATACGACGAAGCGTCAGCGCCCCTACCATGAGCCCACTGGCGAATGCCATCGACAAGGTATCGATGATCGTACAGGTAACCAAGGCGGAGCAGTATCTCCTGCATGGTACGCGTGGGCTCTCCTCGGTAGACGAACCACTTCAGCGTGGTACGAGGACGGCACAGCAGATTGAGCCTGGTTTTGACAGCGGCATCGATGGTCGAGCCGAGCTCTTCGTGGTCGAACCGTGCATGAGCCACATAAAGTTCATCTACACGCTGGAGTGCGGCAACACAGTCCACATGGGAAGTTTCGAACCGTGGATTGCTACTCCGAATGGCACGCTCCTCATGAATCCACCAGTCCACCTCGGCCCGGAAATAGGCCCGGTAGGCAGGGTGCACCTGAGTGTTGTCCAGGATGTCGTGGAGTGCTACGTATGGCTGCGGCGTGGCGACAAGCTGTTTGAGCTTTTTGCGTACGCGCTCTGCCTCTTGTTCGAACATGCTCAAAGATACGAAGCGGCGAACGCCAATGACACGGAGAAGGCGCCTGTATCAATAGCCGGCAACACCGTGGAGCCGGGGTTTGCGTTTGGGAGCCACGGTTGTTGGCCGAGGAACGTCCGCAGGTGGATGCAGGGCAGCAGGAATGTGGAGCGTGTCAACAGCTGGTGGACTCGCCAATCTGGGCGCCTGCTCGATGGATGTGGGGAGGGAAAGGTAGACCAATACGGCAATGCCAAGCCCGGCCATCGTTACGAGTATGGGTACCAACCATTGGGGCCGAGACGTTGCGGCAGGGCCCCCTTCCCGAAGAGCGTGAAGGACGGATGTTTCGAAGGCATCGGGTGCAACAACCGGTGAAATCCTTGACAGAACAAGTTTGAGACGAACGCCATCCTCGAAGTCATCGGGTGCGGAAACGGGTGGGATGGGAGTGCTCATCGTTTGTCCTGCGGTGGAAATATCTCGGTGTACAGATCACGCAACAGTCCCTGGAGTTGTGCACGGCCGCGGTTAATGCGCGACTTGACGGTTCCCAGTTCCGTTTTCGTGATATCGGCAATCTCTTCATACGAGAGCTGCTGAACGTCGCGCAACACCACCATTTCGCGATAGGTTGGCGTGACGCTCATCAACGCCTTCTGGACCGCCTGAGAGATATGGTCACGGTCGACCGATTCATCGGGCATGTAACTTGTATCCGGAACGTCCCACGATGTTTCATCGTCACCTGGACGTCCAAAGGCATCCTGCAGTTGGACGCCGTTTCTCCGACGATAGCGTTTGAGTTCGGATTTGGAGAGGTTTGCAGCAATTGTGTACAGCCAGGTGCTGAACTTGACGTCGCCAACGAACGTATTTCCAAACCGATACAACCGTACGAAGGTCTCCTGAGCAACATCGACGGCTTCATCGTAGTTGCCCAGAAATCGATAGGCGAAGTTTGTGATGGGGTCCTTGTAGCGACGCATAAGCGCAACGAATCCAGCTTCGTCACCATCAAGGAACCGTTTCAACAAGTCTTCATCCGTAAGTGCTCGCATTCCCTGTGCCACGGACGTGCTTTGACGGTCGTGGCGTGATTCTGTTCCCATAATGTGTATTCCGGCGGTCAACCGATGATGGCAGTAAGGAAGGGCGCAATTTTTTCTACGCCTTCCAAGTGGGGCTTGAGGTGGGCAGGCAAGGTCTCTGCAGCGGTGGAAGGAAGATAAATGCGGGTAAGGCCCAAACGCAGGGCCTCCTGGACGCGTTGTTCGGCAAAGGCCACATGGCGTATTTCGCCGGTAAGGCCAAGCTCGCCGATAAACGCCACGCGCGATGGCATGGCAATATCCGAAACGGAGCTTGCAAGAGCTGCCACAACGCCAAGATCAATTGCTGGATCCTGAATGGCAATTCCCCCAGCAACATTAACAAAGACGTCGCTTTGACGCACTTGAATTCCACCACGTTTTTCGAGAATAGCCAACATCATCTGCAGGCGTTTGGCGTCATATCCAGTGGAAACACGTTGTGGCATGTTGTATCCTGTTGGAGAAACCAGCGCCTGCACTTCCACAAGCAACG
>JALOMA010000156.1 GCA_025455735.1 Candidatus Kapaibacterium sp. | reverse complement strand
CCATTCGCCAATAAGAGCCATACAGCAACTCCTCCTACGATGACGCCCCCTAGAGCATAAAGGGACGTCAGCCACGTCAACGCAGGGGCCGCCACGATGGGAGTAACACTTGGAGCCGCAATGGCAGCACTCACCGACGGCGACAAGCCCGCAGCTGCAAGGATTGATGCTTCCGAGGTCGTTGGCGGCACAATGATATCGCGATGAACGGCATTCCGTATCGACAGCAGGTCTTTCATTTCCGAACGCAAATCCGGGTTAGCGGCAAGTTCGTTGAACAGTGACTGTTCGTGCAGAACATCAAGTTCTCCGTCCATGAACGCATATAGCGCCACGTCGTTCGTCAGTGGTGTCAAATTCTCCATACAACCTTCAGCTACGCGTGATCATTCAAATCGTTGAGGTAGGGGGCCAACACATCCCTGAGCTTCTTTTTCGCACGAAAAATCCTCACCTTGACGACGTCGAGGGACTCACCGATCACTTCGGCGATTTCGTTGTAGCTAAGACCATTGTACTCGCGCAGCACGAAGGCCTCGCGATAGTCTTCAGGCAACAACTCCAACGCCGCATGAATCAGCTGCAGCAGTTCCTTTTGGTCGTACGGCACGTCGCGAGCCGTAAGGTGGAAATCCTCTACCGGAACGGTTGCCTTCGTGTTTCTTGCACGATGGGAAAGGCAGAGGTTTCTGGCAATCGTGAGGAGATAGGCCGGGAAATTCTCGATCGGGCGCCCCTGTTTGCCCGAGTCGAAGAGCTTGACGAAGGCCTCCTGTAGCAAGTCCTCGGCCGTCATGTTATCACCAAGAATCTTCCTGCAATAGGTATAGATCCTTTGCGCATATCGGCGATAGAGGTGGGCGAGTGCCGCTTGGGCCTCCGTCTCGTCACCAGACAGGCGCCCATACAGCTCCAAGTCGGTCACGTCATCGGAGACCGAACGAGATTGGCGCTGCATGGTAAGGTGTGGCATGGGAGCCTGCCCGTGGATTGTTGTCGTGCATTGACCGTTGCCGTACAGTCTTGTTACAGCGGTGGAAGGAAGATCGACGAAAAGTTGGGAACTTGCGCAATGATGGAACCAAGAGAAGCAGCTGAAGTGATCATGATTCGCGTGGACGCGGATTACTGGTCAAATTCCACCTACCGCGACGGCATCTTCGAGGCCGTCGATGCTGGCATTGGCGGCATCGGCGTCTTTTTGGGAACACTTGATGAAACCCAAGCGATGATCGAGGCACTGCAATTTAGGGCAGGAGGGCGGCTTTTGGTTGGCGCCGACTATGAATATGGCCTGGCCATGCGACTTCGGGGTGCCGTAGCCTTCCCGCGTGCCATGGCGTTGGGTCAGGGTGACCCCTCGGACACCGCATCGGTTTCGGCTGCCATCGCCCAACAATGCAGGGCATTGGGTGTTCACTGGAATTGGGCCCCCGTCTGCGACGTCAACTCCAATCCTCTGAATCCCATCGTCAACACACGATCGTTTGGAGAATCCCCTCAGCACGTCGCTCCCCATATTCGTGCTTGGGTGAAAGGGGCCAAGGCCCACAATGTTCTTTCCTGTGCAAAACATGTACCAGGCCATGGAGACACGACAGTCGACAGCCACATTGGTTTACCAATTCTTGAGATCGATGAGGCTACGGCGAACAGTCGTGAGTTTGTTCCATTCAAGGAAGCCATTGCCGAAGGTGTTTCGTCCCTGATGATGGGACACTTGATCGTACCGTTTCTGGATCCAGTACGGCCGGCGTCCCTGTCGCCGAAGGTTGTCCAAGATCTGGTGCGAACAACATGGGGTTTTGATGGACTGGTGACTACTGATGCGCTTGATATGGGCGCTATTACGACAAACTTTTCCCCGTATGATGCTGCCCGTGCTGCGTTTCTGGCTGGCAATGACGTTCTTCTCCTTCCGGAAGACTGGAAACAGGCCATACAAGCTGTTACCGACGCTTGCATGGAGGATGAGTCGGGAGCCTCGCTCCTGGCACGAGCCCGCAGGCGCATTCAAGCAGCACGAAAGACTGCGGGCGTGGGGCGCCGTTCTCACGTTCCACCTGTGCCGCAGCAGGAACATGCCATGCTGGCACTTCGCGTCGCTTCCAACGCTATCACAGTGAGGGGACGTGAAGATCTCGTAGATCTCTCTCGGTATCGGCATGCTGCTGCCTTTGCTGTGATTGATGAGCGAGATGGGGATACCGCTACAGAGTTCTTCCGGTATCTTGTCCAATCCGTAGAGATGAACATCGACGTTGCCTTCATCGACGGAACCCTCTCAGGTGAAGATCTTCAAGCCATGGTAGATGGTGTCAAGGAAGCGGACGTCATTCTCTTTGCCTTTTTCGGACGTGCAGTCGCCCACCGTGGTGGCCTGCCTGGAATGGAGTCCGTACCGAACATCATGCGCAGGCTTGCCGAAGGGCGTCCCAGTATCGTCCTGGCTTGTGGAAGCCCCTACGGCATGGAGTCCCTACCAGCCGATGCCATTGTCTATTCCTACTCCGATACAGCACCATCGTTGGGGGCAATGGCACTGCGTTGTGCAGGCAGAAGTCACAGCCCAGAGACATGATTTTCGTAGTTTTGGCACGAATTTTTGGCTGTCAGCGTCACCACGCTGCTAGGTCATAATGTCGTTCGTTCTGTAGTTCTCCTCACCTCACTATCGTTGTCATTCGTGAAAACAGTGCTCGTTACCGGCGGGGCAGGCTTCATTGGCAGCAATCTTGTACGGCACCTCCTTCGGACGCCCGTTCGTGTAGTCGTTCTTGACGCCCTGACCTACGCTGGCAACCTTGCCAATTTGGATGGTGTGATCGACGGTGAACGGTGTGTCTTTGTGCGTGGTACGATTGGTGATCGCTCACTGGTTGCGAAGACCGTCACCACATATGCGGTGACGCATCTCGTGAACTGCGCGGCAGAGTCACACGTCGATCGTTCCATTCATGATTCGCGGCCGTTTCTCGAAACGAACATCATGGGAACACAGGTGCTCCTTGACGTAGCACGGGAGATGGGAATACAGCGATTCCTGCAGATGTCCACGGATGAGGTGTATGGTAGCCTTACCGCCACGGATGAACCATTTTCGACGTACTCTCCATTACGTCCATCGTCGCCGTACTCGGCGTCAAAGGCGGCGGCCGACATGCTGGTAGGAGCCGCTGTGCACACGCACGGGTTGCATGCAATTGTGACGAGGTGTTCCAACAACTACGGACCGTATCAATTCCCAGAAAAGTTCATTCCCTTGATGATTGTTAACGCCTTGAGCCAAGGCCCCCTTCCCATTTACGGGGATGGGAGACAGGTTAGGGACTGGATTCATGTTGATGATCACTGCCGTGGAGTGATGTTGGCATTGGAGCATGGTAACGCGGGGGACGTCTTCCTGTTCGGAGGAAATGCCGAGCGTAGCAATTTGGACGTTGTAACACGGATTGTGCAGCTCACGGGGGCCTCTGCATCGCTGATACGCCATGTTGACGACCGGCCTGGCCATGATAGGCGGTATGCTGTGAACACGTCGGACGTAGAGCACACGCTTGGTTGGAAACCTATCATACCATTCGAGGAAGGTTTGGAGGATACCGTTCGTTGGTATGCCGAGCACAGTACTTGGTGGCAGGCCATCCTGAGTGGCGAGTATCGAACTTATGTTGAACAAACCTATCCAGCGCCGAGCGCCGGACAGCCTTCCTGAGGTCAAGATTCATGAAAAAGACATCGTCAGTCAACCATGCAGCAGTACTTGAGCAACGGATTGCGGATCGTACTGTCGTTGTTGGTGTAATTGGTTTGGGATATGTGGGCTTGCCACTTGCCGTCGAATTCGCGTCCCATGGAATTCGGACGATAGGCATCGATGTAAGCGCAGATAAGGTCAAGAGTCTCCGTTCGGGGAAGAACTACATACAGGATCTGGATGATGCCGTTGTGGAGCGAGTCATCCGTAAGGACAAGAAACTGACGGCAACGACAGACTTTGCCGAATTGTCCGAGTGCGACGTGATTTATATCTGCGTTCCAACGCCGTTTACGCCAAACAAGGATCCGGATATCTCCCACATTGTTGACTCTGCCAGAGAAACAGCCAAGGTTCTTCGAAATGGTCAGCTGATCATTCTCAAGAGTACGACGTTTCCTGGAACCACGACGAAGTATGTTCAGCCAATTCTTGATGCAACGGGGAAACGTTGCGGCACGGATTATTTTCTGGCATTTTCTCCGGAACGTATTGACCCCGGAAATAAGACATGGACGACGAAGAATACTCCAGTCGTCGTTGGTGGTGTTACGCCAACATGCACACGGTTGGCGGTTGCCATCAACAAGGGCATTATTACAACGGTTGTTCCAGTGAGCTCTCCCTCAGTTGCCGAGATGGAGAAACTTCTCGAGAACATTTTCCGCAGTGTGAATATTGCACTGGTCAATGAATTGGCGCAACTGTGTGACCGCATAGGCGTGAACATTTGGGAAGTCGTGGAAGCGGCATCTACCAAACCATTTGGCTTCATGCCGTTCTACCCAGGTCCTGGTATTGGCGGACACTGCATTCTTATTGATCCGTATTATTTGTCATGGATGGCTAGGGAAGTTGATTTCGTGACAAACTTTATCACCCTGGCGGCCGAGGTGAATGAGTCGATGCCGTTTTATGTCAGGTCGATGATCGAGCGAGAAATTGCTCGCCAGCCGATTGCATTGGCAAAAGCAAAGATTCTTCTGTTGGGGATGGCTTTCAAGAAGGATGTGGACGATTTGCGGCACTCACCCGCGTTGAAAGTGGCAGAGCTGCTGATCGAGGATGGTATCAAGAATGTACACTATTTTGATCCGTACATTCCTACGGTGGAAGTACACGGTAAGAAGCTTGCCTCCAAGAAGACACTGACAGCGGACTATGTTCGTTCGTTTGACGTTGTGGTTATTACAACGGACCATTCGGACTTTGACATTGCAATGATTTGCAAGAACAGCAAGGTTGTTATTGACACACGGAACGCCACAAAGAAGATTCGTACGTCGCGAAAGAACATCGTGCTTCTCGGTGAGGGAGCATGATAAAGATTCTCTCGGTTGTTGGAGCGCGCCCGAATTTCATGAAGGTTGCACCAATCGATCGTGCTGCTGCTGCACGTGCTGACGTTGAGCATATCATCGTCCACACAGGCCAACATTATGATGCATCAATGTCTGATGCCTTCTTCCGCGATCTCGATATGCCCCAGCCAGCATCTTTTTTGGGAGTAGGCAGCGGCAGCCACGGCGAACAAACGGCAAGGGTCATTGTTGGATTCGAACAGGCACTTGCCGAGCATCAACCAGACTACGTAATCGTCGTTGGTGACGTGAACAGCACTATTGCATGTGCGCTTGTGGCGGTAAAGGCAGGAATTCGGACTGGGCACGTGGAGTCAGGTCTTCGAAGTGGCGACCGCACAATGCCAGAAGAAATCAATCGACTGGCAACTGATGCCATTGTTGATGATCTGTTTGTGACCGAACAAAGTGGTTTGGACAATCTCGCACGCGAGGGTCATGACCCTGCGTCGATACATTTCGTTGGCAACACGATGATTGACTCATTGCACTATGCATTGCCACTTGCTCGCCAGCGAAAGAAAGCGCACGAGTTAGGGCTCGTGGACGGGGCATATGCCCTGGTCACATTGCATCGGCCAAGCAACGTTGACGATGTTGACCAACTGCGTCTGTTGATAGACGTGTTGGCCGACGTGTCAACGCGTATCCCCATGGTGTTCCCTGTTCATCCACGAACACGTTCTGTTCTCGAACGCGCGGGATTGGCTGCGGGGATGCCACCATCTATTCGGCTAATCGATCCGGCAGGATATGTTGATTTCCTGTCGTTGATGCAGTCAGCCGCAGTTGTTATCACCGACAGCGGTGGTATCCAGGAAGAAACCACAGCTCTAGGCGTTCCGTGCATCACCGCGCGCACCACCACTGAGCGGCCAGTAACGGTAACACACGGCACGAATCTTCTCGTTGATCCTGTACCGGAGACGCTTCGACAATCGATACATGCTGTACTCGATGGAGTCATCGTTTTTCCGCGTCAGGTGCCACCTCTCTGGG
>JALOMA010000155.1 GCA_025455735.1 Candidatus Kapaibacterium sp. | reverse complement strand
CTATTTGGCGGAGGGGGAATTTGGTGTGATCGAACATCGTTTACGGTCCATTCGACGGTCCCTGCCAGCGCCGCTGGATCAAAGTGAAGCCATCGCCGACTTGATCAGGCTATTTCGCAAGGCATCGCATTGTGCAAATATCCATGCTGCCGAGAAGTTCTTCACGACCTCCCTGGCAGATGCCGCCGCGAAGGCGACAACTGTTGCGGAGATGAATAGCTTCTATGCCCTGGGGCATTGTTATATACGACGTGATAGTGTTTCACAGCAGGTCGTGAGCGGGTCAATCGAGCCAGAATGACTGGCTCGTGAAGAGGTCCTTCCTCGGGCAGCACAGTCCGAAGTCGTCATTTTTTAGGTACCATTGCGCACTATCGACAACACGACTATGAAACAGAAATACAATCCAGTTGTGTATTTCGAAATTCCTGTTCTCGATGTTGAACGATCGATTGCATTCTACACGTCGGTATTTGCATTGGACTTTTCCAGAGAGCGAATTGACGGAAACGACATGGCTCTGTTTCCATTTGAACAGGATTATTCAGGCATTTCCGGTGCTCTGGCAAAAGGAACCATATACAGACCTACAAAGGATGGAGTCGTGCTATACTTCCGAACCTCTGATATTCACGAAACGCTGCACCGTGCGACATCAAATGGGGGGTCCTTGCTTTATCCAGTTACAGATAATGGTATAGGATTAGTCGCGGAGTTCGAAGACACCGAAGGTAACAGAGTAGCGCTGTTTCAAGCTAACGTTTAGTTGTGGAGCGGGCGAAACGCCATAGATCGGCGTCCCTGCCAATTGTCTGATCTGCCTTCCCCAAAAACGGGCTGGGCTAGGCGAACACATTTGAGTGGACGTGGCAACGGTGACGTGGATACGTTCCGTCAAGACATCGTGAGGAAGGGACGCCCTAGCAATGTGAACAGGCTTCTCTCTGCAGGTGATGTGGCCAGTTCTGCAGCTCGACGGATGCAATTCTCAACGCGTTTCTTTGGTGGGACCGTCTTGCCGGAGGACGTACATGTTCCCAGTAATTTCAGGAGCAAAGAAATTGATGGTGTTGAGGAGAAGTCAGCTGCCACTCCTCGTCGAATCGATCGAAGTCGATAGCGAAATGCCGTCTCATCCCCTTCTTGCAGATAGGTGCACAGTTCAACGACTTGGCAAGCCAACAGATAGTGTGGAAGAACGCCTGAAGCTCCCATCACCTGCAATGCCGATGATCGAGCCTGCTGAATGCGATCCTGCTGCCAAAGAGACATGGTCTTTACGACGGAGAGAATTGTAGATACCAGCTCGCCACGAACATGGTAACGAGGGCACTCCTTTGTGATCGGGCGTTCAAGAGCATCGATTTCATTGTAGCGTCGAAAGACGAGAGCTTGGAACAGCTCCGTGGTCCGAACAACATACCAATGTTCTTCTTGAGTATGAGAACGCGTGGGTACCAGATTCTTCAGACTATTCACGGCCCGCTCGAAGCCTGCTGCCGTGCCGAAGTAGAGCTCTGTTGCAACAAGATTCGTCATGATGGAGCTGAAAGGGGCTTCGTCACTAATTGCTGGATGATTTTCCGCCAATGTAACCACTGCATGTAATTCTTGAAGTGCCGTAGAAGAATCGGCACGAAGGTAGGCACAGAAGGCACGGCAATGATGGTACCATAGCTTGGACCACACGGACGCTGGTTCGAAGTTGTCGGCAAGAAGGGGATTGGAACGAATGTCCATGATTTCATCATGTGCCATCGGATGTTGCGTATCGATGGCAAGCAGCCTTCGGCTAATGATCTGATACATCAAGTTCTGGCTTGTTACCTCAAGAACGCCGGACATCTGATGCATGAGCGACGATACGAGTGCCTCCGATTCTGTGGTGAGATGTAGCTTCTCAATGCCTATCCTTCCGCGAATGCACTCAGCAAGCAAAAGGCTATACTCCCGTTCCGACGAATCCGAGGCAGCTTCCTGAAAACGCTCGGAGGCGGCCTGTGGAAGTCCTCTGTGGAACAGCAAGTTCGCATCCAACATCTTTCCAAGGACTTGCGTTATCACCGATGAGCGTTCACTGCTCGAGCGAAGGCTGCGCAGGATTTGTTCATAGAGATACCGTTTGATTGTGGCCGGATTCGACTTTGTGCCCGTTTGACGAACTGCAAGATCGATCGATGGATCGGAAGCGTCCTTTGCTTCGATGACGGCATCGAATACACGAAGAATACTGTCTGGTTGGCGCCCTGAACGAGTGCTGAGGACCTTTCGAACGTATCCTCGTTCGCCTGAAGACAAGCTATGAACCAAATCCCAAAGGTGGCGCTGATGTGGACGTGCCATCGTCACATACTCCAAATTCTAAATGTATTTACCAGAAGATCTTGGAACCGGCCTGCAATTTTTCCATGAATCAATCATAGGGTATATCGTGTTCTACCGTACATATCTGCATTATTCAACACATACGGAACGGAATACCTCACATGAAGATTCTTATCACGATCACTCTCATGGTTTTTGCCATGGCAAGTGCGGCCAGATCAGCCGAAGAGTTTGAACCATTCTTAGGATACGGCCGCCTTGTAGCACTTGCGGATGACGCAATAACATTTCGTTCCATCGACATGTCCAACGGAACGATGTCTACACCAATCACCGTCAAGCTCTCTGGCAGTGTACCATTTGTGGGCTGCGCAAAGGAAGACATACGCGATGGGGCGCACTTCTCGTATCTCTATGATGTACTGGACAACGGACGACCAACGACCATCCTGCAACTCCAGTTCGAGTCATGTTTCCCAAAGGCTACCATCTTTGGCACTGTTGTGGCCGTTGCCGATAACGCAGTAACCATAACTGTTGAAACGTTTGACACTCCTGTATCCTACGGCGAACAAGTCACCATCAAACTGTCTGAGACTCCAACCGTTCTTTCTTGTGATGGACGTGTTCTCACGTTGGACGATGTCCGCGCTGGACGTAAGGTGTATGCGAATGGTGACATCACGGAACCGGGAGTCCTTGTTGCCGAGGGACTGACGTTTTCAGACAATTGTAGTTACACAACCGTACAGACATTTATCGTACGTGAGAAGAGAGACGACACAACGATGATCGCCGAAGACATCTTTGGTGAGATCGCAACGCTGACTGTCCCTTTGGTGATAAACACGTCAGACAAAGATATTCTTCCGATTTCCGATTGTTTCGGTAACGAGAAAACGTATGAAGACATCCAGCCTGGTGATACCATCAGTGCATACATATCCGTAATTCCTGATGTATCAACAACCGTTTCGCAAATCAACATCTTGAATGGATGTCCAAATGGTGGCGGCATCCTGAATGGACGTCTGTTCATCAACGGATTCTACCTCGAACATAACGATGAGACCATCACACTTCTTACAGGAATGGGGCGTATTGTCGTTAGTGCGTACGATACAGATCTGCCCATTGTGGATTGTGATAACCAGTTGGTTACGTTGGCCACACTTCGTGTCAATGATGCATTGCAAGTCTTTCAACGCGAAAACGAATCAGGTGCGCGAGTCGCAACTTCGGTTCGGCTGCTCTCCAACTGTACTCCTACGATGAGCCTCAACGGAACCATAGAGGCAGCAACGGAGACGTCGTTGACGATTCAGCTCGTCGAAAGCCAATCTATCGCTACGATACCGATCAATAGTGCAACGACGATCATAGACTGTGCTGGCCGCGAACGTGCAGCCACGGATCCCGGTCTCATTGGCGGATCCGTGTACGCTACCGTCACGATTCCAGATAACAAGCCTGTCCTCAAGCAGGCCATTGTTAACGTCAACTGCCCAACGGTATCATCGCTTGCGGTTACCATTACAGCGATAAACGCCGACACACTCACAGGACGTATTGCCGAAAATGGTGACGTTCTTACAGTTGTACGCCCACAATTCACTACGGTAGCTGACAGTGAAGGTAACATCATTGATTGGAGCTCACTCGAGGTAGGTGACCAAGCCTGTTTGCTTACCAGTACAGTGGATGCCGAACTCGTGGCACTCTGCGTAATCCGCGGCAGTAACTGCTTCGAAGACGAAGAAAAACCAGAGTCGATCCGTATGGTAGTCGAAGGCACCGTTGTAGAAAACGCCGATGGCATGCTGGGCGTACGAAACGGGGAGTCCATCGTTGACATCAAAACGACGGATCGCACAGTATCGGATGTGCCCGTGGTAGCACTTGAAGTAGGCACCCGCATCCGCGTCACGAGCAGCAATCGAACACAGGTTTTCCAGCCCGTAGCAGACATGGTAGAAGTCATTGCCGACGCCCCAACATCCGTTGACGAGGAACCTACGGACGCGCTCACCATCGCACCTGTACCAGCAAGAGACGCCGTAACGGCACGTGGCAACGTAGTGCGTATGGACCTGTACTCCACTGACGGGCGCGCCGTCGTTGGCACTACAGGCAGCCGGTTGAATCTTGCAGAAGTAACGGCGGGCATGTACATCCTCCGAGTTGCCTACGTCAATGGCAGTGTAGAAACCTTCTTGTTGCCAGTGCTGTAGTCAGAGGCACTTCGGTAGCGATACGACGCAGCCACTGTACCATAAATGCTGCCCTGACTCGCCCAGTCGAGTCAGGGCAGCACGACGTTTTGTGCAGAAATACCGCAATGTCGTATTGTAATTACCCCAAATTATTGGGTTGATACATCACCGTCGAATGGTGAATCATACGGTGTGGTCAGTGGGTTGTTCGTCACATAATGATTGACAATGCACACCATCACATCCTTAACGAGGAATCCAATGATACGTTTGAGAAGACTCCTGACGATAGTACTGGCAATCCTATGCTCGTGCTCAGGTCTGGCCATAGCGGACAATCCCGTTACCATTACTGGCTTCGGCCGACTCGTAGAACTGCGCGAATCAAGCATGATCTATCGTGTTGCGGAACAGTGGGGCGTGTTTGGTGCCCTGGATACCGTTGCATTGTCGAACGAAGTTGCAATCGTTGGCTGTAGCCGGGAAGGGCTGCAACCTGACGTCGACATGACGCTGGAGTTTACCAGCGACAATGAGCAGACTGTGCGGGTGATATCGATCTCTGTTCAGTCCTGCTATCCTATACATACCTACGTCGGTCGCATAGCCTCAGTTACCGGCAACGTAATCCAGATGTCGATCGAAGCATTCGACAGCCCCCTACCGTACGGAGATTCCGTATCAATCATCATGACTGCTGGTGCGACTGTTTCCAGCTGCGATGGAAGACCACGCTCTATTGACCGTCTTACGCCTGGACGTCTTATCTATGCAACCGGCGAAATCCGTTCGCCAAAAACACTCACGACCGAGAGTATCTACTTTGGTGATGACTGTGCATACACAACCTCCGGTGTCTTCATCGTCGACTCCAAAACAGACACATCACTCCTTGTGACGGACATCATTGGAGCACTCACCGCCCTGCGTTTACCGGAACGTGATCCGCAAAGCCCCGATCCGGCTGTGATTGTCGACGACTGCCTGGGTAAGGAACTACGCTATGATGATATAACCTCGGGCGATACCATACGAGCAACTGTTACCGTGATTCCTGACGAATTTTCGAGTGTGTCCCAGGTTACGGTATTGAACAATTGCAACGACACACTTCGCTACATGAGCAACGGAGTGATCTTCAACGGGCTGTACGTCGAACATGACGATGCTTCGATAACGATCAAGAACCAATTTGGACGAATTCAAGTCGTTCAATATGCGGAAGGTATGCCTGTTGTTAACTGTACGAACGACATTTCAAGCCTTTCCGCAGTAAAGCGCAATGACGTCATTCAGCTCATAGCACGTCCGGACGACAGCGGAGTGCAAATAGCACGATCGGCAAGACTATTCATCGAATGTCTTGACGTCATCTCCGTCAACGGTCGCATCACCGACTGTGCTGGCCGACCACGGTCATCCGATGACGTGCGCCTGGTTGGGAGCTTCTTTGATGGTGTCCTTGTCATACGAGACAATGTACCAGTACTATTCCGCGGCTCGGTTTCCATCGACTGTCCGGAAGTTGTTGAGAAAACCATTACCATCGTGGAACGCACTACGACCACACTGCGAGCCACCATCGATGCAACGAATGAGGAGTTGACACTTGAAAAACCCGAGTATGTCACGATTCTTGATATCTCTGGGGTGCTCCTCGGTTGGGATGACATTCAGCCAGGAGACAAGGCATGTGCAACCATGAGTGTCATCGATGATGCCGTTGTTGCGCTCTTCCTAGTGAAGAATGGACGTTGCTATGAACCAAGCGAAGAGCCCGAACCCATTCGCATGGTCGTAGAAGGTACAATCACGGAAAACGTCAACGGTGTGCTTGGCCTGCAGTCACAAGCGAACAATGTGAGGGTTGTAACGAATGACATGACCAAGGCTGAAATCCCTGTGGTGACGATGACTCCTGGCATAAAAGTTAGGATAACAAGCAGCAACAGGACGTCGATATATCAGCCGGTTGCAGATATGATCGAACTTATCAACGACGCAACAACCTCCGTGAACGAAACCACTCTTCATGAATTCGGTATCAGCCCAGTGCCAGCAAGAGATGTTGTAGCCGTTCGTGGCGACGTGCTCCGTCTTGATCTCTATGCAATTGACGGCCGCTTTGTTGCTGGAAGTAATGGCAAGCAACTGGACCTAGCTAATGTGCAAGCTGGAACGTACATCCTTCGCGTGACCAGTGGCAGCGGTTCTACCAAAACAGTATTGCTGCCCGTATTCTAACCCTGATCCATATCGCCCCCTCAATCCTCCCCCCCAAGCAACTGCCCCGCTGGTCTTTTCCCAGCGGGGCATTTTTTGTAACATGAAAAGAAACAATTCCTTTTGTAGTAAAAGACAATTGTTGGCAAA
>JALOMA010000013.1 GCA_025455735.1 Candidatus Kapaibacterium sp. | reverse complement strand
GAGCTACGGCAGCTGATGGATCGCGTGCAGATCATTCAATTCGAGCTTGCCGAGCCTTCCCTCCATGAGATCTTCGTGGAAACGGTCACCAACCGGTCGAGGCAATAGCCAGATAAATACCTCCGTACTGAATATCCTGTCCACCCACTCCCTGATAGCGCCCAACGGAAAACAGCGTTCTCAGGCGGATTCCGTTCCGCGTGAACACTCCCAAACCGACGTCGAACGCCATGAAGGCGCGCACGTCCGCTCCGGTGCTATTGAACCTTCCGAACGTCAGCATCAGCCCGCCAGCTACGGATCCATCAACAGCTGCACTCCCATTGCGTTTGTCATCCCTTACGCGTATTCGTACCCCAACGGGCAACTGGACGTGATCGAATCGGGGTGATCCATTGCGTTCTGCTCCCAAGGACAACGTGGGCATCACTGTTGCCGAGAGACGCAGCCCAGCCATATCAAGCGTGACGGGATCCGTCGATACGTTGATACCCAGTGATGCATAGGGCACGGATTCCGTCCCCACCAAGGAAGTCCACGAGACACCAACGGCAATGTCGGTGGAACTGTCGCCCACCCTGGCTTGCGCCGTAGCGTCTGCTGCTGTTAAAACCAGAAGAACGACTAGCTTCGTAATCGTCTTCATGCACGTCCCTATGCGTCGATCCACGATCATCTTCCGCTTATTGTCTGCGTTGGCCGCCGTAGGCCTTGGCGCTGGTTGCATTTGCCTTTGGTTATTGTTGCGACCAATAACGCTTCACGGCGATGGTTTCGTGTATGTGGCACGCTCGTCGTCCGTTGCTTCGGCCCTGGACACCGTGGCGCGGCACGTAACCTTGCCAACACCGCGGTTCACTTCGTTTGCAGCCAAAATGGCTGCCCGGCTAACGTCCAAACGCATCCAAGCTGGCTGGTATCAGTTTCGCGATGGGGATACTCAATGGGACGTCCTGAAAGCGCTGTTCAGTGCCCATCGAAGGCCAACCGTACGCGTGACGATTCCCGAAGGACTCACCTTCGTCGAGATAGCGTCCATTCTGCGACGTGTTGCAAGGGTTGATTCCGCGGCATTCCATCAATGGTGTGAACGTGACTCCATCTGCCAACGTTATGGCGTACCGGCAGGCTCGATGGAGGGCTACTTGAAGCCAGACACCTACGAGTTCTTCATGCGCGAGGACGCCGCTTCCGTGGGTACCCGCATGGCAACAGCCTTTGCCGCGATGTGGGAACGCGAAGCAGAAGGCCTGCTGGCTGCCACGGGCCGAACAAAGCACGACCTCCTGACGCTTGCCAGCATCGTGCAAACCGAGGCCGCACAAGTTGATGAGATGCCACGTATTGCCGGCGTCTATAGTAATCGTCTCGATCGAGGAATGAAACTGGAAGCGGACCCCACGGTACAGTATGCCTTGGGCGCCAAACGACGTCTTCGCTATCGAGACCTCGACGTCTCTTCCGCCTACAACACGTATGCCCACGCAGGGTTGCCACCAGGACCGATAGCTAACGTTGGCCTCGATGCAATTAAGGCATCCCTAGAGCCGGAACGGCATAACTTTATGTTCTTCGTTGCCGATGGAACAGGGAGACATCGGTTTGCAACGACAGGTGCGCAACATTTACGCAATGTGGCTTTATACCGAGCCGAACGACGTCGTCAATCTCGCTGAGTGACAACGCGACTCCGAGCTCCGCGTCGGTCCACCGCCTGCAACCGAAATGTGAATGGCTTCGAACGATCTGCCGCTTCTACATCGAAGACTTCGATCCAAGAAATCGTGGGCCGCTCTGCGCGGTTGGCCGCGCGGAGATCGCCGTAGCGTTTACGCACGGCCGCATTCCCTTCCAAAACCTCCAACGTGGGCCTATTCTCTTTCCGACCGTGGAACCGTACCACGATACGGCGGGCATCGCCGTCGGCCAAACGACTGACCTCGACGATTTCCGGGGCGTCGAAACTGCGCACCCGCACGGCATCCGTGGATACCTGACTACCGTCAACAAATCGCTTGACGACGTAGGATCGGCCCGTGTCGGACCACTGTGGCGTAAACCGCAGGACGGAGTCGGTCGTCGGGGGCACCCGCCAGCGG
This sequence comes from Candidatus Kapaibacterium sp., assembly GCA_025455735.1. Classification (GTDB taxonomy): domain Bacteria; phylum Bacteroidota; class Ignavibacteria; order Kapaibacteriales; family Kapaibacteriaceae; genus JALHPC01. Next base: position 19,302 of record JALOMA010000013.1, on the reverse strand, counting down.
TCCCCATCCGCCATGGCTATTGATACCGTCTGTCCCGAGAGTTCAGGCAAGCGCGATTCGATCTCGTACGCAATCTCTGGATAGAGCACGGATGGGACTTTGAGAGGCGCAAGCTGGCGCGACTCCAAAGAGAACCGTACCGTTCTCTCCTGGCCATCACGTCGTTTGATGGAAACTTCCACGGCCGCCGTACCGGACTGCGGCATGATCCCTTCCACGGTGGCCTGGCGATCCTGAGGCCCAGGAACAACCGTAATGGTATTTGCCGTGCGCGCATCTGAAGAGCGTGCAACGGGCAAGGCCACGAGATCGCGCCGTAGATCGGCGCCGCTGACGACCAGCCGGTTCGACCATCGCGTTCCCGCCAATTGAATGATGCGTACTTGGGCTGGCTCCACCCAGAATTCATCAGGCAAACGATCCGAAGGAGCGCTGCCAGATTGTTGCTGGACGTAGACAGTGTCGACGACGCTTTCAATCCGTATCAGCGTACGATCGGCGGGCCGGTCGTCGACCACCGTCGACAGCACGAATTGCGTCGACGCGCTCAACCGTGCCAGTCCATTCGCATTGCCATTGGAAGCCTGCGCCGTGGCAGCGATCGTTACACGAAACGTGCGGCCAACGGGCTCCAAGGTCATTGGCCTCCACACAAAGCGAATGGCTGAACGTGATGGGTCAGTTGATAGACTGAATAATCCTGTGGACTCCCCTTCGGCCAACGGGATTCGATAGCCGGTTTCAACGTCTTCAACGACGGCTTCCACGTCGACATCAGCGGTCGTACCGAAATACCGAATTACGTTGACGGTATCCATCGAAGAGATTCCTACGGCTCCACTGGTATCCTTGGCAAACCGGCACACCAACCGCAGTCGTTCTGGCTGTAGGTCCAGCCTCATATCATCGGCGCCACTGCCCGCACCCAAGATTGCCTCGCGGCTATCTGGCATGAGGAGAACAAGTGCTGCCAAGTACAGCACGAAGTAGATCTCAACCTTGCGGCGGCGTCGAAGCTGTGCGCTCATCGCGATGGAGAATAGTGGTTGAGAGCATTCGTTCCAATTCCGTGCGCACCAAACGTTCAACCTCCTGGCGTTCAACAGCACGAAGCCGCTCCGCTAGAATGCCCACACTTCCGGCAAAAGCATTAAGTGCGGACGTCGTTTCTTTCATGGATGCCAAGAGCTCCGGGTTGGGGGCCACGGCGCTGATGGCAGCCTGGACGGAGTCCGTAACCGTAGACAGCATGGCATCCTGCCTCTCTACGACGTCGGACAATGTTCCAGCAATCGACTCCAGCTGTACGGCCATTGCCGCATAGTCACGGCCAATCTCTCCGAGTTCTCTCAATAGTTCCTCGGTGGTTCCGGTGCCCCCTGCTGGAGAAAGGGATGGTACATCTGTTTCATCTGGTGGGGCAAAGAACATCACAACAAACAGTACCGCCAACAGCAGCGCTTCCACTACGATGCCGGCAACAACCAACGCTGGTGTGTCGATGACGTGTGTTCGATTCAACCCCACGGCCAATAACAGCCCCGCAGCACCAAGATAGACGACGGCATTTACCGGTGCATAAAAGTGCCTATTGACGATTTCCTGCATCCAAAGCGACGTGCCAGCCCACACACCAAGAGGGTGGAGCACGATGACGTCGCGTTTCGTCAGACGAAACAGCTCTCGTTCCGTGGTACAGATGCTCCAGCACGCACGCAAGGTGGCAATTGCACCAAGTTGCCGTTCAAAGCGCAACTCGCGATAGATCTCTCGCAACAGGGCTCGGCCCTGGACAGCAGAGAGAGTCTCCAACTGTGTCATAGTCAGATCGTTGGTGATGTAACGAACAATGATACGCACTTTTCTTCCCTTGCAGGACTGCCCCGAAAGTGATAGTATTATGGGCTTGTGGTTGCATAACACATCGATGTAAAGGGAGATGAATGAAAGCAATAGCTACTGCTATGGCGCTGCTGTGTGGATTTGTGATGTGCTCACTGTGGGGCGAGGCATCAACGCCACGAATACCCAAGCCCTTTCGGGGCTTCGAGAGGAATATTGGACAGTTCCGCGACGAGAATGGGCGGCCATTGACAAGCGTCGACGTTGGTCTGCGACTTTCGGAGGGCACCATGACGTTTCATCCTACTGGCTATCACGTTGGTTTGCATCAGGTACGCCGATGGGGCCGGTTTCCCAATGATTCCATAGAGACCGCTGCGTATCGCATGGATGTGCATTATGTGGGCGCCAATGCCAGCGCCCGGTTCGAAGCCCTCGATGTTCAGGCTTCGTATGCTCGATATCTGCTACCAGGAATCGCTAGCCATGCCGTTGCGTCCCACATGAAGCGCTTTCGGTATCGTGATGTTTGGAATGGCATCGATGTGCTGGTTGACGGAGCAACGAATGGTGCCAAGGTTGATTATATCGTTCACCCAGGAGCGAACCCCGCCTCGATTCTGATACGATACGAAGGCGCTACAGAAATAACCGTACAGCATGGTGCGCTTGTTGTTTCCAATCCGTTGGGAACAGTAACGGAAGAACGCCCCGTTGCGTGGACGGAAAAGAATGGACAACGGCGGCACGTTGATGTCCGATTTCATGTCGAAGGAGAATTCGTACGCTTCGACGTGGGAGAGTACGATCCTACGGCTACCTTGACCATCGACCCCAAAATCACCTTCTCGACATATTACACAGGCAACGGCGCCGTGAGTGACGTTTCAACGGCTGTCGACCGTTTAGGAAACATCTACATGGCGGGAACGACCCTCGCCACGAACCTTCCAGCTCGCACCAGTTCGGGAGTAGTTCAACGGAATAAAGCTGGCGGACGCGATGTAAACAGTGACGGATTCGTTACAAAATTTGATGAGTTCGGTGGACATATTTGGTCAACGTATTACGGCTCCACGGCCGCCGACAACATTGCAGATATCGTTGTCGATTCAACATTAAATATCTACACTATTGGTTCATCGCGCGGCGATGACCATCCACTCATTCTCATTGAAAATGATGCCACGGTTCGCAAGGTAGACGTTATGCTACTTGCGTTGACATCATCAGGCGGATGGTTGGACTCGCGACTGTTTGGAGGCACGGAAGACGACTTCGGAGTCTCTCTTGACGTTCGCGACAGCCTCATCACCATGGGTGGTACAACGTCCAGCCCCAGCATCCTCAGCCTGTTTGGCTCTCCCTACGCGATGCAGGATCCTATTCAAAAGCGCTTCGACGTCTTTCTCATTCGGGCGAAGAAGTCCAGACCCACAGACTTTACGTGGTTCACGTACTTTGGTGGCACGGAGTCCGATGAGTTGGTGAAACTCAAAACCGACGCCACGCACAATGTTTACCTCCTTGCCCAATCAAACAGCTCGAATCTGGTCAGCACGACTCCCGTGGTGACAAAATCCCCACTTAGCGACGCACTCTTGTTTTCGTTTTCAGCAACTGGCCAGCGCCGATGGGCTACATTCTATGGCGGGTCAACCTTCGACTTTCCCTTCGGCCTTGATGTGGATGCAACCGCAAGTCCGATAATCGTAGGCCGCACGTTTTCTTCCGATATACCCGTTACTGGTGGACGCCCAGCGTTCCGCGGAAGGGAAGCAGGTTTTATCGCAAAGTTTGCTGGAGGAACTGGTGCTCGCCAGTGGTCCCAGTGTGTTGTGGGAGACACGGCTGTAGGACTCCTCACGGTATCCGTGACGCCGTCCAATGACATTTGGGTTGGTGGCTCGGCTACCCGTTGTACGGACTTTGCCCCCGGCCATACGGCCGATGCGTTCCAGCCTACCGTGCAACAGCCTGCTGCTGGTGAAGATGGATTTGTCCGCCGATATGCTTCCAATGGAGACTTGGAGTTTTCATCCTATCTGGCGGCAGACAATGGCGGCGACTTCGGATCCGACCGTGTCTTTTCCCTGTCGGCTGACGCCGATGCCTACCTTATTGCTGGCATCCAACTCGAGACGCGCCAGTTTACGACGACTCCTGGCGCATTTCTCACGCCGCTAACGTGGGAGACGGATATAAACGTCATACACTCCGCCCTATCACACATCAACTTCTGTGATGATTCAGTCATCACGATAACAACGCCTGGCCCAACCAGCATTTGTGACGGTGAGTCTCTTGAACTGCGTGCTCCTACGGGATTCGTGCGATATCTCTGGAACACGGGCGCAACATCACGAACAATCACTGTGTCTGATACGGGACGCTATGTCGTGATTGTTACGACGCAGCAGGGATGTCGCTATCGCGACACCATGGATGTGGCTCGTAATCCAAAGCCTACCGTTTCGGCTGGTGCCGACGTCATTGCCTGTGGCGACTCCATCACTGTCCTTCAGGCAAGTCCACTGACTGGGACGGCACCATATCGCTACAAATGGAACCGAGTGGAGCCTGGACCAGAATTCATTGATAACGACACCAGCCGAACGCCTGCCGTCAACCCAACGTCTACCTCTCGATATGCCGTAACCATGACGGACGGCGGTGGCTGTGTTGCCGTCGATACCGTTCTTGTCACGATCCGTTCACCGCAGCCAACGGCTCTTCGTGATACCGTTGACTTCGGTACTCTTGACGCCTGTGCATCGTCTGCGGAACAGGACATTGTGATTCGCAACCCAGAGAGCTACCCTGTCCGCCTGGCAGCAATTACGAGTACCATTCCTGGTGTTGCAGCAACAACGGACGTTACGGCGGTTACCATCGCTGCTGGCGGAACTGCCACGGTACGGTTGCGCTACACGGCCACGGCTGCTGGCTCTCAAACAGGCACCATAACGGTTGCGGGCACGCCATGTCAATGGCGCGTTATCGTACAAGCCCGAGCGGACAAGGCAGCTCTTGTTGCAACGGTAGTCCCTTCCGTAGTGAACTTCCCTACGTCGGTATCGTGCCAGACAGAACCATTCCTTGATACGATTGTTGTTCGCAATGGTACGCCGTCGCCAATGACGATTTCGTTTGTCCGCCCAGGATCGCCGTTCGATGTCCTGTCGCCAAATGATGGCACACAAGTTCCTGCCAACGGTGAACAGGAAGTGGTGGTGCGGTATGCGCCTGCGGGCACAGGGTTGTTCACGGACAGACTTCTCATTCCGTTCACGGCTGGCAGCTGCTCGGACACCTTGCGTGTCACCCTCAACGGGCGACGTGAAAATGTCTCGGTCTCGGCATCGGCAGAGTCGATAACCATGCCCATCCTGCTTGGTTGCGAATTGTCGCGGGATACGGTGGTGACGTTAGTCAACGGCAGCACCGTTCCAGTTACGATCTCCATTCCGTCCGATCCTCAGCTTGCCATCACTCCTGCTGGCCCAACCATAACCATACCCGCCGGAGAACAACGCGAGCTTGCCATCAGTGTGCGTCCGTCGCAAACAGGTCCATACTCGATTGTTGCGCGCTTTGGCGTTCAACCGTGCGACCGTGAAATAGGCGTCACCATTTCTGGGTCCAAGCAAGGCATATCGTTTACGGTTCCCTCCTTGGTCAATCTGGGCGAGGTATCCTCCTGTACTCCAGGCCGAACGGCCGTGGCAACGGCGAGCCTGACATTTGCAGGCTCTGCATCTCAAGGAACCGTGACGTCCGTGACGACGGGCCCCAATGTTTCAACTACGCTGACGCAAGGAACGGTATTGGCCGACGGTGTAGCCGTTCCCTTTGACATTCGATGGACACCCACTGTAGATGGTGAACTCATCGATTCGGTTGTCCTGCAGTTGTCGCCATGCGACGAACGTCGCGTCATCCGCGTGATAGGTTCGCGCACGTCGGTGCGGTTGTCCACGGCCACCCCGACGATCGCCCTTGGCAACCTGACAGCGCCTGCTACGGGCACGATCGAGTTTTCGAACACTGGCACCGACACGGTTACCGTGGGTGTTGTCTCCCGCAGCACCACAGCGTTCGTCGTCAGCCAATCACCGGATCCGCTGACGCCGATTCTGCCTGGCCAGCGTGTTTCCGTGGAGTATCGTATTGTCTGCGGCGGACGTGAAGCTACACGCGACGTTCTGGAAGCCACGACGCTTCAGCCATGTACGAGCAGCGACAGTGTCGTGTTCACCGGAACGTGCATTGCTGGCGGCCCATCGGCTACGGCCACCGTGAGCATCGACTCCGTGCAGATGACCATCGGCGAGCGCCGCACCATACCCATTCGCCTTGTTGCCTCTTCCGGCCTAACGGCCTCGGGAGCTACGAGCTGGCGAGCTTCCATTCGGTATCGAACCTCGGTTCTCGTTGGTAGCGGCCAGACGCCCGACTGCTGGACAGCACAAGGTGGAGAGACGTGCATCATCGACATTACCGGCACGCGTGGGGGTGATACAACGGGCCAGCTCGCGGCACTCGATATGACGGCAGTGCTGGGAGACACCAATGTCAGCGATCTGACGTTGGAGTCCTTCAGTTGGACCACGGCCCCATCCGTGACCACCACAAGGATTCATGGCCACGTCACGATAACAGATATCTGCCGCGACGGTGATGGTCCGCGGTATCTCGTTCGCGGCACGGCTCAGGCGCTCCTCGTGCCGAATCCTGCGTCGGAATCCGTTGCTATTACGATCCCTGGAATGGCCAGGAATAGTGCGCTCACGATCGACATCGCCTCCATCGTTGGCGAAACGCTCGTTGCGGGCCGCATAGCGCCCAATGCCGTCCTCGACGTCACCGACCTTGCTGCTGGTACCTACCTGATTCGTACCACGGCAAACGGCCAACCAGTTTCTGCCATCCTCACCATTACGCGATAAGGAGACCAACCATGAAGACCATCCTCTTTATTGCCGTCTCCTTGGTGGCGTCCGCAACAACAGTCATCGCCCAATCGTCCGTCGTGGAGACCCGCATTGGCTCTGTTGGCGCTTATGCTGGCGGCGGCCTTAGCCTACATTCCGCAGCATTTTCAAGCCTGCCTGGTGTTCCCAGCTGTTGCCCGGAGTATACGGGTGGTAGCGGTTCTGGCCTGCTCTTCGGCATTGATGGAGCTCTGCCGTTGTCGTCATCATTAGACCTTTCCATTCGCGTTGGATATCAATCCAGTTCGGTAACAATGGAGTCTGGTGAATCGGTCACCATACGCCAAGGCAATGGTACTGGCACGGCAACGTTCAATCACACCCTTGAAACCGTGGTGTCGAGTTTTGTTCTCGAACCAGCAGTCGAATGGCGATTCGGCAGCCTTGTCCTTCTTGGTGGCCTACGCTTTGGCCTTGCGTCTTCGGGCACCTTCGACCAGCAGGAAAGACTTTCCGGCACCAACGAATACACGTATACTGACGGGCGTTTGGTAAACAACGCACGATCGGGAGCGCTCTCTGATGTTGCCGGCGTAACCCTCGGTGCCGTGTTGGGCTTGCGATATCATGTTCACGTGTCGCAGACACTCGATCTCATGCCGGAGGTCGCCTTTGCTCCAACCTTCACGGACAACATTGCGAATACCACCTGGACCACGTCCATGCTGCGTGCTGGTATTGGAATTCGGTACGTAATTTTCAGCAGGCAGCGAGAGACCTCTCCACTGACGCCCCGCTAGCGTTCGCTACCAACACTCAACACAGATCTTCTCCTCGTATGCCACGCGGCCCGCATGCTCATGCGGTGCCGCGTGGTTAGTTTTGTGGTCTTGTTCACTGTAAACCCAACCATGACTGCTCCCGATACCGAGATCCTCCGCCGCCGTACCGTAGCCATTATCTCGCACCCTGACGCTGGCAAGACGACCCTCACCGAAAAGCTCCTCCTGTATTCCGGCGCAATCCATCAGGCTGGAGCTGTGACTGGTGGCAAGCATTCATCCACGACGTCGGACTGGATGGACATCGAACAGCAGCGTGGCATTTCCGTAAGCTCTTCGGCCATGCGTGTGGACTACGACGGTGTTCTGCTTAACATCCTGGATACGCCAGGCCACCAGGACTTCTCCGAGGACACGTATCGCACTCTGATGGCTGTGGACGCTGCTGTGATGCTCCTGGATGCTGGCCGTGGGGTGCAGGAGCAGACCATTAAACTCTTCAAGGTTTGTCGCGACCGAGGCATTCCCATCATCACGCTCATGAACAAGATGGATCGTCCGGCACGCTCACCGCTGGAGCTACTGGACGAAGTAGAACAGGTCCTTGGCATTACGGCCATCCCTCGAACCTGGCCTATTGGCGATGGTACGGACTTCCGCGGCATCTACGACCGCGATACGAACACGTTCCATGAGTTCGAGCGTACCGTGGGTAACAAGTACAAAGCGCCTGTCAGTATTGGCGACATTCGCAGTGCCGAACTGCGCAACCGACTCGGTGATGCAGCACATGACCGCCTCTTGGAAGACCTCGAATTCGTAGAACACGTCATTCCTCCATTTACGCGCGAAGACTACCTCTCCGAACGTTGCACCCCCGTCTTCTGGGGATCGGCCATTACCAACTTCGGCATCGAACACTTTCTTCAGGCCTTGCTTGCCTTGGCACCTTCACCCCAGCCCTTCGACTTATCGAAGGGGGCCGTGGCCCCAGACAGCGAGGAGTTCGTAGGCTTTGTCTACAAGGTACAAGCAAACATGAACAAGGCCCATCGCGATCGCATCTCCTTCGTCAGGATCGTCAGCGGGACGTTCGAACGTGGCATGACGGCATATCATCCACGCTCCGGAAAAGACGTCAAGCTTACCTATCCGTTTGAAATCTTCGGGCGTGAGCGAAAGATCATTGACGTTGCCTATCCTGGCGACGTAATCGGGCTTACCAATCCGGGGTTGTTTCAAGTAGGTGACACCATTACCGAACGAAGCAACCTAACCATGCAGAACTTCCCACGGTTTGCCCCCGAGATATTTGCCAAAGTGTGGCCAGCAACCGGATCGTTCTCAAAGTCCTTTAGGAAAGGCATCGAACAGCTGCGCGAAGAAGGCGTCATTCAAATATTCACAGAACCGGATGGCAATCCCGTTCCGCTTGTCGCCGTCGTCGGAGAGCTCCAGCTGGAGTTGTTCGCCTGGCGCATGGAAAACGAATACAACGAACGGGTCCGTTTGGACCGTCAGCCATATACCCGTACGCGATGGATCGTTGGTGACGCACGTCCTTCGACGGCTGTTCCGGTCGTTTTCGATGACCTGGACCGTCCTGTGGCACTCTTCAAGACGGAGTGGGAGATCGCCTATACAATTGAACGATCGCCTGGTCTTGAGTTATCAGACGTTCCTGCCTAACGGCCAGAATCTACGGGTTATAGTATACCGTGCGTCCGGTACACTTCCCAGGCCTGCTTCACCAGAATGTTCAGGTCGCGGAACTGAATAGCATCAATTGACTTGGTGAAGTTGAAGCAGTTTTTGCCCTGCCGGCGTGGCACCAGAGAGTTGGGGACTGGTACTTCGTCGGGATGCGTGTATAGGGGAAACACATAAAACGACACGTAGCTCTTGCCTACGCGTACACCAAACACGAATACTTCGTCCTTGGCCTTTCCGCCAATGTTGACGGGACCTACCTTGTAGTATTCGACATGTTTCGGTGTGTTGATCTTAGGCGTCAAGCCTTCAACGTAGGGTGCAATGATGGATCGCAATCGTGCGTTGATGCTCTCAAAGTCGGCAGCAGCCATTCAGAAAGCTCCGTTTCAGTTACGTCGTGCAGAATCAATGATCAACAAGTCCTCGACTACAGCCTGTGGCCCCCGCACAGCCCTGTGAATCAACGTCCGTGGCGACGAGCGGCGAACTTCATGCACGAGCGCGTTGAACAGATCGGGTGGTACGGGACCGCCAATCACAACCACATCCGTGGACGATGGTAGCCCCGAAAGGCGCAACTCCGTAAGTGCGGCCCTGCTACCTACCAGACCACGGGCGTCATGGCCTGCATGGCGCAAGGAAGCGATCACATGGCCGAGCATTTGAGGATGTTCACCGATGACCAGAACGTTCATGGCGGGAATGGGACGGTACTGTGGCAAAGACGGGTGCAAACATACCACGAAGCGATGATATGGTTGTTATCGGCATGGTGAGGTCGGACTGCGAGTGCCTACGGCCCTGCGACTCAAGGCCCACGTAGCGGCGATGAACGCTACGACGTCAGGACGCCCATGTGGCCATTCTGATAGTCCATGAACGCTTGATACACTTCTTGCTTGGTGTTCATGACGAAGGGACCTCCCGTTGCAACAGGCTCATTCAATGGCTGCCCTGCAAGGAGAAGTAAGCGTGAGGTTTCGGTTGCTTCGATGGTCACCTGAATGCCCTCGCCCAATACAGCTAGGTATCCTGTGGTGATGGCACGGCCCCCTATCAGAACTGTTCCGCCGAGAATGTAGACGGCAGCAGTGGGATCGGCAACGTTCCATTGCACAGATGCTCCAGGTTCCAGCCAAGCCATGACGGACGTAACGGGAGACTGCGTAACGGCTGGCCCAACGACTCCAAAAGCCGAACCCGACACCACGCGCAGGCGCACGCCCGAGTGCTCTACCAGCGGAATACGATCGGGAGTAAGCTCTTGGTACGAGGGCTCGATCATCTTCGTTGCTCGAGGCACATTCACCCACAGCTGAATGAGCTCGAGGTTGCCGCCGTCGCGCCGTAGTTCTGCTGCTGGACCCTCCGAGTGGACAATCCCCTTTGCGGCGTTGATCCATTGGACGCCTTCGGCACGAACGATGCTTTCATTCCCCAGCGAGTCACGGTGGAGAACAGCGCCATCATAGACGAACGTGACGGGTGCAAATCCGCGGTGCGGATGCGGATCGATGCGATGCTCGTCCGCACCCGCCACCACGGCCTGAGGGCCTGCATGGTGCAAGAGCACAAAGGGGTCCAGATAGTCTATGTCATGTGTTGGCAACGGCTGGGCAACACGTAGCGGCCCCACCGACGTGTGCAGAGGGCTTCCAACGGATATGACGGGACGGTTCATGGTGCACTCCTTTATTGTGTGCCTGCTTCAGGAAATCATCACGCTGCAACGTCGGCAACGTGTTGTAATTGAACGTTCAAATGAAGCTTAACAGTATCGCTGACGACAATGCCACCAGCCTCGGTCACGCCATTCCACATGAGGCCAAAGTCTTTGCGGTTGATGCTGCCCGATGCTTCAAAACCTGCCTTGTTGTTTCCGTAGAAATCCACCATGGTACCACCAAACTCCACGTCAAGAGTTACCGGCTTTGTGATGTCGCGAATGGTAAGGTTGCCATGAAGATCATAACGATTGTCGCCCTTCGGTACAAACGATGTGGACTCGAACGACAGGACGGGGAAGCGCTCGGCATTGAAGAAGTCGTCACTCTTGAGGTGATTGTCGCGCATTTCGTTCTTCGTGGATATTGACGCAACGTCCGCTTCGAATGCGATACGAGCATCAGAGAAGTCCGGAGCATCTGCGTCCAACGTTACGCGATACGATGTGAACTCACCAGTTACGGTGTTGATCATCAAGTGCTTTACCTTGAAGTGTATTTCGCTGTGCAAGGCATCGACTGTCCAGCGGGCCATGGTATCCTCGAGAAATCGGTGAATGATAATTGATGTGTGTTTCGACACAAATATATGTGTTGCAACACGCATCTCCAAACACGCAGGCACATGTGTGTGCCGTGTCGCGACTATTTGGAGACGATGACGACGCCGGAGGACGTACCGATGCGCTGTGCTCCGGCCTGAATCATGTTCAGCGCAGTTTGACGGTCCCGCACGCCTCCCGAAGCCTTCACACGGACATGGGGGCCCACGTGATGGCGCAGCAGTTCCACGTCGGCAATCGTTGCACCGCCTGTACTGAAGCCTGTGGACGTCTTGATGAAGTCGGCGCCGGCTTGGGTCACCATGGAGGCGCACCGCCGTTTTTCGTCGTCCGTCAGCAGGCATGTCTCGATGATGACCTTAACGAGGGCCGAATGGGCGTGTGCTACGTCCGTTACGGCACGGATATCATCAAGGACAGTACCGTACTGCTCCGATTTGAGTGCAGCAAGATTGATCACCATGTCCACTTCGGTGGCCCCTCGCTTGATGACGTCTGTTGTTTCGGCAACCTTGGCTGTGGTGGTAGTGCCTCCCAACGGAAATCCGACCACGGTGCAGACGGCAACATCGCTCCCGGCAAGGGTTTCGGCGCAGCGTTCTACAAACCACGGCAGCACACAAACGGATGCGAAGTGCATCTGTAAGGCCTCGGCGCACAGAATGTCGATCGCTGCAGAGGGTGCATCAGGTTTCAGGATCGTATGGTCTATTGTACGGGCAAGATCGAAGGGGTTCATGGAATTATCGTTCATCAATGGCAATGTTGACAATTTCGGCAGGGCGGAACCGGTGAAGGCCAAAGGCACTGAACAGCTGATTCGTGGTAAACACGATGCCAGCGAAACGCCGTTCGTCCATATTATAAGCAAGATCGATGCGGTAGACGGCATCGCCGCCGCTTGCTTTCAGGTTGTGGATGCGCAAGCCGACGCCGAGGGAATGGTGCCAGCGTGTTTTGTCGAGCCCAATCCCCTGATTCCACACGCTTCCCATATCATGGAACACTGCGCCGGAAAGGCCGAATATCCAGACCTTCCACTGCGGGAACCAGCGTAGTTCCACATTGGAAACGAAGCGATTGTCCCCGGTCAGGGCATTTGCAGCATATCCGCGGAGTCCACCGTCGTTGTCAAGGATGAGCTGCCGGAAACCGTCCCAATTCCAGCTTGTCTGGTTGCGGATGGTAGCTGCAAGAACAACCTTCTGGGATAGGCGGGCGTGGCCCAATCCAGTGACCTCCAATCCAGTGGCACGCGGCCCGCGCATGGAAAACCCGCTACCGCCAGCTACGGCACCATAAAGGTAAACGTCAGGCAGGATGTAGTCGCTCTGTTCGCCGCGGGCAGAAACGTACCACATGGCCTCGCCTGATCGATCCAAGCGGAATGTTCGCCCCAACGTTACACTTCCCCAGCCACCCGTCTGCACGTCCTCCGTCTCGTAGCCGTTAAGAAACTGGTCGCGTTTGAATTTCTGACTGATCGATGAGAATGAGATAAGGATCCGCCCAGTATTGTCGAAAAGCTGTTCAGATCCCCTGACAGAACGCTGTGTTTGATCCGCTGCGGCAGAGATACTGAAGAAAATGCGATCAACTTCGCCACGAGCCGTGGACCACCAACCCTGGACGCCTCGCTGTTCAAACGGCAGCCCAGACGGTGTGGGCGTGCGGTTGCCGTAGAAGAAGTCCTGGCCAAATCTGTTCCAGACGTCCAATTGTCCGGCCCAAGCCGTCGCAAGAGTTCGGAAGGGTTTAACGAGTGACACCATCTGTTCCGTGCGAACCTTCGAAGCCTCGATACTGGCATAGAGACCTACTTCGGAACGGAACAGCCGCCGCTGGCCGAAGGCCAGCAGGCCCTCCCAGCCAATGTCATTCTCGGTACTGTACAAGGCGCTTGCATGGACGTTCATTCCGATGCCGGCAAGGTTGACCTCTTCCACCTTTGCACCATAGTTGCTGATACCACCGCCGGTACCAAGGAGCACGGCTGGCCGCAGGCTCCACCGGTCTTGGGCAAAGACAATGACGTCGACCGAATCGTCCGAGATGGTATCCACCTTAACGATCACGGAGCTGAATAGACCTGTGCGCCGCAGATTGCGCTCCGTTTCCAGCAGGAGTTCGTCATCCAATTCGTCGCCTTCGGTAAACAGCAGCTCATCTTCCAGCACGAAGGTCCGTGTTTGCGTATGGAATGCATTGGCAAGACTGCCGGCAAAAAACCAGTCGGCGGACCGCTGATCGAAGACGTCGCGCATGTCCACGTCGATATAGCGGATATAGGGCTGGGCATGGCTTGTGGTAGGCACCACAAGCCACAGCAAAAGGCACGTCACTGCCAGGGCAATACTGCGATGATTACGAGCGGCCACCGGCAAGCAGGGCATAGACCTCGGGTGTAGAAGTGGCGCGAAGCACGCGTGCGGTAAGTTCGACGCTATCGGAAAGGGTTGCCTCGCGGATGCGATGTTTCAGCTGTAGGGTAAGCGCTGGAGAAACACTCAGCTCATGGATACCCAGGCCAAGCAAGAGTTCCGTGGCTGCTGCGTGGCCGGCAAGTTCCCCGCAAATACTGACGGTGGTATTGTGCCGCCTGCCAGCGTCCACGACCATAGCAATCATGCGAATCACGGCAGGATGCAAGGCATCGAAGATATCGGCCACCAGCTCGTTCGTCCTATCCGTAGCAAGGGCATATTGGGCCAAGTCGTTGGTTCCAATCGACATAAAATCAACGTGTTTCGCGAAGCTGTCGGCCATCATGGCAGCCGCAGGGGTCTCGATCATCATTCCGACGGGCATCCTTGGGTCGAAGTCCACACCATCCAAGGCCAATGTGTGCTTGCATTCTTCGATTATGTATCGCGCTTGTTCCAGCTCTTCCATGACGCTGATCATCGGCAACATCAAACGCACATTTTTGTGCGCCGAGGCACGCAGGACGGCACAGACCTGGCAGCGGAAGATGTCGGGACGATAAAGCAGGAAACGAATTCCACGCAGCCCCAATGCTGGGTTGTCTTCGTGGTGAGGAATGCCTTCTCGGAATTTGTCGCTGCCAACATCGAAGGCACGGAACGTTACGGGAAGCGGAAAGGCACGATGGGCAATGTCCCGATACCATTCCGTCTGCTCATCCACGGACGGATATCTGCCGCGCTGAATCAGCAAGTACTCGGTACGCACTAGTCCAACACCCTCACTACCCTGCATTACGGCAACATCCACCTGCTCTGGAGTGTCGATGTTGGCCACCAAACGCACGGCATGCCCGTCCTGGGTAACCGTAGGCATGCCGATCAGCGACCCAAGCCTGGTCTTGTATTCTTCCGCCCGTACCAGTTTTTCGTGATATTGGGCCAAGGTCTCGGCATCTGGCTCTACAACGACAACACCACTGAACCCATCCACAATGATGGTAGCACCCATGGGCACTTCTCCAGTGGCATTGCGGATACCAATGACGGCCGGAACGCCTAGGTCGCGTGCCAGAATACATGCATGAGAGTTAATTCCGCCAACTTCCGTCACGTAGCCCAAGGTGCGCGTCTGCTTGAACAGCAGCATATCGTGTGGTGTTATGCTGCCAGCAACAAGGATACTGTCATACGCTGCAGCATGCCACAGCTCATTGTTACGCATGACGCTCAACAGACGCTCCTTCACCTGTTCAAAGTCAAGAGCACGCTCGCGTAGGTAAATGTCCTTGGCGTTGTAGAGGAGTGCCTTGTGGATGTCGAACTCGTTCACCACGGCCGCTTCGGCTGACGTGCCTTGTTCGATGCGGCGAACGATGTTGTTGATAATGGTGGGATCGGCAACGATCAGTTGAAAGGATTCGATGATCGTAGAAACCGTGGACGACTCCGTGCGGGCCAGCTCGACTGCATGGATAAGCTCGCCAGTGACGGTTTCAATGGCACGACGGAACTGTGCGACTTCGTCAACGATGGCCGACGGTTCGATACGCTCGTGGGTAATAGACGGAGATTCCACGCTCAGAACATATGCCTTGCCAATGGCTACCCCTGGCGAAGCAGGAATACCCTTCAGGATATGCTGGCCGGAAGGCGCTGCAGTACGAACCATGTTCCCTACCGCTCCTCCCATGTGAAGTCCTTCAACCACGGCGCTCTCACTGGATGTGTGCCGACTGTCGTGGACGTCATTGTTCGCCGAATCCCGAAGCAAACAGTTCCGTTATGGCGGCCGCTGCAGCTGCTTCGTCGGGCCCTTCCACCTGGACGCCCAAGGAGCTTCCCTGCTCGGCTGCCAACGTCATCACGCCGATGATGCTCTTGGCGTTGATGTGGAATCCGTCGCGAATCAGATAGATGTCGCTTTTGAAGGTTGCCGCTAGTTTCACCAGCATGGCTGCAGGACGCGTGTGGAGTCCTGCTCTATTGATGACCGATACCGTCGATTCAATCATGTCCCGCAGTGGTGTCGTGCGTAAATGGTTCGGCGGCCTTCATCAATCTGTTCAAAAGCGCCTCGTTGCGGCGAATCGTCCCGTCGCAAAGTACGAGAATTCTGTCCGCCTGCAAGAGATCACCCATGCGCAGATCGGCGTACAAGGTGGCTGCCGACGGCACCACGACGTATACGCTGCGTCCCTCGTGTTCCAGCTGCTGTTTTCTTTTCTCCAACTCGTTCTCCGTATTCACCAACTCCACTGCAGCGGCAGGCGCATAGTGGCGATATCTCAATCCTGGGCTTCCACCGTCAGATATTCCAGCACGGCGCAGAGGTACGCCAAGGAGCGCTTCAATGGTGGATGCGGGCAGTGCCCCAGGGCGAAGTAATACAGCATCCGGGCCCAACAAGCCAACCACCGTCGATTCTATACCCTCGCTGCATGGACCACCATCCAGGACAGCGTCAATGCGCCCACCCAAGTCGGCCAAGACATGCTCCGCCGTAGTTGGGCTTGGCCTGCCCGAAATATTGGCAGAGGGTGCAGCCACCGGACATCCCGCAGCGCGAATCAGCGCTCGAGCAAGCGTATGCGCGGGCACGCGCACGGCCACGGTGTCCAAGCCTGCCGTCACGTCATCACCGATTCCTTCCCGTCGTGGTAGCACCATGGTAAGGGGCCCTGGCATCAGCAGCGCGGCGAGGCGCCGAGCGCGCTCGTCCAGCACTGCGATGGCGTCCAGATCGGCAACGTCGGCACAGTGTACGATAAGCGGATTATCGGCGGGGCGGCCCTTGGCCGCGAAGATGGCGCGCAGGGCCTTGGGACGGTCAATACATGCCGCAAGGCCATAGACAGTCTCCGTCGGCATGGCCACAAGGCCCCCTTCCCGAAGAATCAGGGCGGCACGATCGATGGACGATGCGTCCAGAACCTGAGTAGGCGTCACGAGTGGAACCACACGTTTTTGAGGATAATGCGAGACATTGGATCCAGATGGTAATTCCTCACCCACGGCTGGAGGAGTCGCACATGGCGATCGTAAAACAGCATCACGCTGGGGGCTTCGTCAACGATGCGTTGTTCGGCAACGCCGTAGGCCGTGGAGCGGTCATGGGACGAGCGTGCGGAGACGCCCTGACGAATCAACGCCGTTACTGTTGAATTGCGATATCGGGTGCTGTTGGGATAGCTGGGGGCATGGGGATCGGACGGCAGGAGGTCACCGTTGTACAGGCCAAGAAACGTCTCGGGATCGGGATAGTCTCCGTACCAGCGCGTGGCCCACATCATGAGGTGTCCGCCTTCGGACTGTTCCAGGAACGTTGCGAAGTTCATTTGCTTCAGTGTTACGTCGATTCCAAGAACATCCCGCCACATGCCCTGAAGGGCTTCGGCAGTACGCCGCAGGCGGGGTTCGGAATAGAGTGCCAGCGAAATCGATGAACAGTCGGCACCGTCGCGTATGGCCAAGGCCAGCTCCGCCTTTGCGCGCGCGGGATCGAAGCCTATGCCTGTTACGCGACTAGCTTCGTACCATGGCAACACGTCGGGCACGATACCATGATGGGCAACGGACCACGGCATGCCAGCCAGGACGTAACGTACCAGTCGGTGCCGGTCCACAGCATAAGCAAAAGCACGGCGAAGGTGTACATTATCGAACGGTGGCCGAGCGGTGTGCATGTCCACGAACCACGTACACCAAGCGGGAGAATGCTGAAGTTGGAACCGTCCGTAGCGGCCGCGCAGCGTCCATGTTGTTGTATCCACCATCAACGGAAAGGCCTCGATTGGAATGCTGGAGCACTCATCCAGATATCCCTGTTCGAAGGCAGTCAGCTGTTGATTATCGTTGGTTATAAACGTCACTACAATCGAATCAAGATATGGCAGGCGGTTACCCAGGGAGTCCTTTTGCCAATACGAAGGGTTCCGTTCCATCACCATGTGCACGTCATCTTTCCATGCGCGTAGCATGAAGGGCCCCGTACCGACGGGGTGGCGTCCAACGGCCGTGCCATAATGTTGCCAGGCCTCTGGGGCGAGGACTCCGCCAAGGGCATTGGCGAGAGCACCGAGGAAGGTATTGTCGGGTCGGAGCAACTCGATCTGCACCGTGGAATCATTGATCGCCACGATTCCCGACACGTCCCGACTACGTCCTTCCACGACGTCGCGAGCGCCAACCACTCGATCGACGAACGCCCAAGCGGCAACGGATCCTTCGGCCGGTCGGCAACACCGATGCAGGTTCAGCATGACGTCGCGTGCTACCAATCGGCGGCCCTTGCCGTCGGGGAAGCATGGATCGTCATGAAAGCGGACATCGGTGCGCAGGTAGAAGGTCAGGAAGCGACCATCGTTGGAGACGTCCCACCGATGGGCCAGTTCGCCGCGCAGTGTCATGGAGGCGTCGAACGTCACCAAGCGGTCAAACACCTGAAGAGCGATATCATCGCCCACCTTCGAGTTCACCCGAATGGGATCCAGAGATGCCGGCTGGCCGCGTAGCATGTTCAGCCGCATTGTACCACCAGCGCGGCGGCCGCCATGCAGAGGACGGGTCTGCGGGGGGTCTGGAGTCTGCACGCAGGCCACCATCACGGCACCTACCAGCAAAAGGATGCATAGTTTCGTAGTCATTCCTTGTGCAAACTACAACCTCGCCATGAAGCCCGTCACCACGTTTGTTGTCTCCCCCACCCTACCCACCGCTTTGCAGCCCCTCAAGGAGTTGGCCTACAACTACTGGTGGTGTTGGCACGCGGGGGCAACGGAGCTCTTTCATCGCATTGACCCACAATTGTGGGAAGAGACGCACCACAACCCTGTGGCTCTCCTTTCCGGCATCCCGTTGGAGCGCCTTGAAGCCCTGGCAGGGCGCCCCGAATATGTCAGCCAGCTGCAAGAAGTACATGCGGAATTCCGCGACTACATGGACGGCCGCGGTTGGTTCTCCACATTGGAGGCGCCACAAGCGTCGTGGATTGCCTATTTCTGCGCAGAATTCGGCATTCACGAGTCGTTCTCAAACTACAGCGGAGGTCTCGGTGTCTTGGCTGGCGACCATCTCAAAAGTGCTTCCGACCTTGGCCTGCCACTTGTTGGAATCGGACTGCTGTATCAGGAAGGATATTTCCGACAGTATCTCACCCAGAATGGCTGGCAGAATGAGCGCTACACGTCCGTGGATCCGTACATGCTCCCTATTATTCGCGTCACGGGGCCTGACGGAACGCCACTCTCCATCCACGTCGATCTCCCGCTTGGACGTTGCTACGCCCATATCTGGCGACTGAATGTAGGGCGAGTACCCTT
>JALOMA010000154.1 GCA_025455735.1 Candidatus Kapaibacterium sp. | reverse complement strand
AGGATCGAAGGAGTATAGGGTGCAGCGTTCAATACGGTTTCAACGTGAGCTCTAGCCTGGGTTGCGTTGCCATATCCCAAGACGGCACTACGATAGGCAATCACGGCGGACTTCGCTCGAAGTTCGGGATAGGAGTCAACGTCGATGGTTTGATGGAGCCTCTCCATATAGTCGGCTACTACCTGTTGATTCCCAATATTCTGCGCTGTAGATGCCATCAGGAGGAGTGTTCGGGCCTTCCATTCAACATCGCCCAGGGACTCGCATTCTTCCATGAACCTCTTGCCGTGGTCGAAGAAATCCGGCGATATCGTTCCTCCCGTACGTTCATGGCTGATGTTCTGAAGCCAAAGATGATTAAAGGACGACTGGAGATATTGGAGGGTTGTGCCGTGATTTCGGGCCAGCGAGGCTGCCATCTCCGAGCTCATGAGGGCCTCGTCAAGATGGCCCATACGCTCGAGCGCCATGGCACGGTTGCTATGGTAGCGGGCTAGCATGCCCTTGTCATTGCCATCATGTGCCAACACAATGGCTTGATCGAAAAACACAAGTGCCTTGGAGAGATCATTCGATTCCGCCGCAATGATCCCACGATTACTCTGCGCCGCTGCAAGCAGGGCCCTATCGCTAATGGTAACAGCAAGGGTTTCCTGTAGGGTCACTAGCCTTTTTGCATCATCGTATGCATAGTGCTTGAGGTAATACATCAGAAGAGCACGATTTGCCTCCACCCTCACTGGCCCTGGATAGGTGCGGTCACACAACTGCTCCGCGACGTTTGCCCAACGAACCCGTTCAACCGACTGCAGAAGAAGATTCAGCTGGTAGGCAAGGTCATGCGGTGTCAGCTCGGCCAAACGAGCCAAACCTTCTTCCGAGTCCAATGATGGATGGATGCTATCGGACAGATGTATCATATCCAGCGACACTCTCTCGTGCGGAATCCTCGTATACTCTCCAACCTTGCAAACTACAACGATTAGGGAGATAGAACAGAGCATAAAACACACATCTTCATCCCCAACCTTCCACGCCAGTGTGTTATATTGGGCGGATTTTTAGCCTACCAAACCTCTTCCGGAAACTCACGCGTATGGGTGTAACGGCACTACTTCTGACCTTGTTCACGCCGCTTTTGGGATCGTTTGCAATCCTGCTTACTGATCGGGAGCAGCACAAGGCAATACGAATGACGGCGCTGCTTGTGTCGATATTGACATTTGGCATCTCCCTCTTCCTCCTTCCTGCATTCGATGCTACGAATCCTGGCATGCAGTTCCTGGTTTCGAAGGCTTGGATTCCCGCGATTGACGCTGGTTTTCGTGTCGGTCTTGATGGTACGTCGTTGCTGCTCGTGCTGTTAACGACCTTCATCATGCCAATAGCCATCTTTGCATCGTTTACATCGATTGGTAAGAGTCAGAAGGAATACTACACCCTTCTGCTCTTCCTCCAGTTCGGGATGACGGGCGTGTTCATGGCCTTGGACACATTCCTGTTTTATGTGTTTTGGGAAGTCATTCTCATTCCCATGTACTTCATCATTGGGATCTGGGGTGGTAAGGATCGCATCTATGCCACCTTGAAGTTCTTCTTGTACACGCTTGTGGGTTCACTGTTGATGCTGGTAGCCATCATATGGCTCGGCTTTCATGCGGAAGCTGCGGGCATGGGCTTTACGACGGACCTTCTCAAGCTTCGAGCTGTTGGTCCGGCGCTGGGGCTCGAAGCACAACAATGGCTCTTTCTTGCGTTTGCCTTGGCGTTTTGTATCAAGGTTCCGTTGTTTCCGCTTCACACCTGGCTACCAGACGCCCACGTACAGGCACCTACGGCAGGTTCCGTCATTCTTGCTGCGGTATTGCTGAAAATGGGAACGTATGGTCTCATTCGCTTCAACCTCGAACTCTTCCCTCAGGCCTCGGCGGATTGGGCAGGTCCCATTTCGGTGTTGGCAGTCATTGGCATCGTCTACGGCGCCTTGGTGGCCATGGTGCAAACCGACATTAAGAAGTTGGTTGCCTATTCTTCGGTGAGCCACTTGGGATTCGTGGTTTTGGGGATCTTCTCGTTGACTGTAGAAGGCATTCAAGGCGCCGTGATTCAGATGGTGAATCACGGGCTTTCAACTGGTATGTTGTTCTTGTGTGTCGGCGTCCTCTATGAACGTCGTCATACACGGGAGATCAGCGACTATGGTGGCATTACATCCGTGATGCCCCGATTTGCTGTCTTCTTTGCTATCGCAATGTTCGCTTCGGTTGGTCTTCCAGGACTCAATGGTTTTGTCGGGGAATACTTGACGTTGCTTGGAGCGTTCCGGTCACCGTATCTCAATTCATGGACGTATGCCGTTATCAGTGCATCGGGAGTCATCTTTGCAGCCGTTTATTTGCTATGGATGTTCCAACGGGTAATGTTTGGAACGAATGACAACTCCGAGAACAAACATCTTCGCGACCTCACCCGCGCGGAATACTGGCAGCTCGTACCGCTGGTTGTGTTCATCGTTTGGATCGGCGTCTATCCGCGCACGTTTATGCAGCTATCGGAATTGTCCGTAAAAGCCCTTGTGGGACACGTCGAGTCCTTCACAATCTCGAAACCAGCGGTTACGCTGAACGCTCCAATCACACGTGAAAATCAGAAGAACAGGTAACGCATGGAGACCATGATGTACAATGTGACGGGAATGTTGCCACTGGTCGTTATCTGGCTGGCTCTTGGCGCTGTCGGAATCGTAATTCAAGCCTTCGTGCGCAATACAAAGCTGGTCTTTGGTTTCTATGCCGCAACGTTGGCCGGAACAATGGCACTGGCGATTGCCACAGCAGGCGTAAAGGATACGACAGCCTATGGGATGATAACTGTTGGTGGATATGCCAACTACTTCGATGCGTTGTTCTGCGCCGCGGGCTTGTTGGCAATTGTCGCAGCCCGACCCTTTTTACAGCGTGACGACAGCGAATACGATGAATTCTATACCCTTTTGGTGAGTTCCGTTGCAGGGATGATGCTGTTGGCACACTCCAATAACATGGTTGTAACGTTCGTTGGTGTTGAACTGATGTCCATTTCCTTCTATGTGATGGCCGGGTTCTTTCGACGTGACCTACGTTCCATTGAAGCTGCCCTGAAGTATTTTCTTCTTGGAGCCTTCGCCACTGGATTCCTTGTCTACGGCATGGCTTTGGTGTATGGCTCTACGGCTTCCTTGGACTACCAAGTGATTGCAAAGGTAGGGTTTGAAGGTGGCGGACGATTCCCGTTACTGATGGCTATCGGAGCCACATTGATAACGGTTGGTTTCTCATTCAAGATATCGGCATTCCCGTTTCACCAGTGGGCACCAGACGTCTATGAAGGATCGCCTACCGTTGTTACGTCATTCATGTCCACGGCTGGCAAAGCTGCAGCATTCGCCGCGATGTGGCCGATCTTGCAGGCAGTATTGACGCGTCAGGGTGGAGCAATGGACCCGTCGGGGCAGATGATGCTTGGAATCATCGCAGCAATTACCATGCTGGTAGGGAATATCAGTGCGCTGACGCAAAGCAACATCAAGCGAATGCTGGCATATTCATCAGTGGCTCATGCAGGGTATATGCTGATGGGAATCCTTCATGGTGGAGCCGAAGGTATGTCCGCCATGGTGTTTTATGTTACGGCCTACGTCTTCATGCAAATGGGCGCGTTTGTCATCGTTTCGATACTCGAACGATCGAATGACGAACATGTCCAGGTAGCGGATTATGCCGGATTGGCAAAACGCGAGCCTATTCTGGCAGGCCTATTGGCACTCTTCATGTTCTCCCTGGCAGGTATTCCGCCATTTGGCGGGTTCTTTGGCAAATACATGTTGTTCAAAGCTGCTATTGATGCCAATATGACGTGGCTTGCCATCGTTGGTGTGATATCTTCGGTGATCTCCATGTGGTTCTATCTTGGCCTCATCGTGAAAATGTACTTTACGGAACCATCAGGTGCTCATCAGTCGGCTCGGCCAGGAATAGCCTCGGTAACCTTGGCTGTAACCGGAGTCGTTGTTGTGTTGTTGGGCATCCTACCCGCGGTGGTAACGAATATCATCGGAACCTGGGCGCCGTAGCTCTAGTCCCTGCATTGTTTTTTGACTCATCCGCGCGGGATGGAGGGTCGGTCATGCCGATGCGCCATCCCGCATCCGTTTCCATCATGATGCGCCTTCTCGCCATTATCTTCGTCGCGCTGTTCTCTGCTGTGAACGCTTGGGTTCAACCAGCAGTGGATGTGTATTGGGACGAAAGTGACAGGCGCGATACCGTCGTTGACTTCGGCGTTACGCTCGTGAATCGGCCGATAACGCGAGCGCTCACCGTCGAGAATAATGATTCGAGGCCCGTTGCGGTGCCGTTGGATCTATCCCCATACTTCGTGCTGTCCAATGATCCATCGATTGGCTCCGACCCGTTGGATCCAAACGTCGAAGAGTTTGCCACAGACGCGTCGTTTCCTGTCGTGATACCAGCCAATGAAAAACGGGTGATCACGCTGCGTTTTCGCGCTCTGCCGGGAATCTTGTTGCCGCCCGATGTCGTCAATCAAGTACTTCTTGATCTGCGTGTGGTCTATGAAGACGATCCCAATGGACCCTTTACAGCACGCAGGTTTGCGCTAAGGGGACTAAAAACCACGCGTATACTCGCGTCTACGGACTCGGACTTGTCGTTCGACTCCGTCTATGTCTCTCCAACACCTACGCCGCCCGACCAGCGTTGGATTGTGAGCAACGTTCTCGACCAACCCATTCCTGTGCTTGGGCAATCGCTTGTGGTGTTTACATCGCAAACGAGCGGCAGCGAGTTCGATGTTCCGGCTCTAACGAACCCCGTATTTGGGCCACAACGGCAGCTGACGTGGATTGCACAGTATCGACCGAACGACCGTGGCCGTGATAGTGCCCATTTTCGCATTACGTACCGTCCACAGCCAAGCGCCGACCTTGATACCGTGGAAGCCATTCTTCGAGGGATTGGAGTAGAACAGCAGCTGCGGATCGTTGCTGCTCAGGGAACGCCAACAGCCGTGGTTGTTCGAGGAGACACTGTTGATTTCGGCAAGGTATTGATGGCCGATGGTCCGGTCTCCGCAGCTATCGTTGTGCGAAATACCGGTAACCTTGTTATCGGATATACAGGCGAACAGACAATAGGATTGGCACCAGGAGCACCGGCATTTAGTGTGACGCGACTTCTAGGTGACGGAAATTCTGCGTTACGCATCGGTGATTTGGACACGATCGTCGTGCGCTTTGACCCAACCGCTGCTGGCGACTATCGGGCTACATATGTCCTGCAGACGGACCTTCGTTCGAGGTCAATTTCTGGTATCCCTGATGGTGCGCATGAGCATCGAATTGTCCTCGTGGCAAGCTCGCTCCGCCCACAACCACGTTTCTCGCCGGCAGTTGTAAACATGGGAAGCATCGTCTACCTGCCCAGCTGCGGTAGTGATGCTGAGAGGACCGTTGAACTCCGCAACGTGGGCAACGCCGAACTGATCGTCGATTCGATAACCGTGCTTGACAACAGCGAAGATATTGACGTAGCGCCACAGCTGGCACGTATTGGCCCCGGAGCCACGCAGACATTTACCATGCGCTTCCGTCCTTCAGAGCTAGGGACCCGTACGGCTACCGTACTCTTCCATACGAATATTCCAGGGCCTGCCTTGCAAGTGGGTGTTACGGCAACCATTGTACCGGCCGATACGATCGCTACGGCCCTCCCAGTCGTAGTTCGTGCCCGTCCTGGCACACCGATTAGTGTTCCAATCCTTGTTCCCGCCAATCGCGTGGGGCTCGCCGGACGGGCCGCTCTTGTAATGTCTTATAATCCCACGCTCCTGCGTTTCCGCTCGTTGCGGACCGTGGGCAGTGCCTCCGAAGGGGCCATGGTCCCCCTGTCGGCCGAGCGTGATCCCGGCGAACTTCACGTTGAGTTGCGGACACTTGGTTCGTTCCTGGAACGGGACACACTTGTTTGGCTAGAGTTTGATACCTTCCTTGGTTCTCGTTCGGCTACAGAAATGGCCATCACCGATGATGGGGTAACGTTTGGCAATTCAGGCTGCGCCGATATCCTCGACGTTCGAGCTACGTCTGGCCGGTTTGAAATCGACTCTGTGTGCGGACTGGACTATAAGACGGTCACTGTTCAACCGCTGACAGCGTCGATTTTCCCCAATCCTGCGCGGGATCAGGCTACCGTACTGGTAGGGGTCCCTGTAGCACGTTCGGTTGACGTTGCCTTGGTGGACTCCTTTGGGCGCTCGATTGTCGAATCTCAGCACGCATTGGCGGCCGGGCTGAAC
>JALOMA010000153.1 GCA_025455735.1 Candidatus Kapaibacterium sp. | reverse complement strand
CATGGCCCTGCAGGCTGAATGGCGTCGTAGACAGTCGGCAAGGGCGGAGACAACGGAATCGGGTCCCAGCTGCGGCGTGGCGAACCGCTCGCGATCGTCAAGGCGACCATCCGCCGCCACACAGGCCGTTTTTATCCAAGTTCCGCCAACATCCACGCCAAGAATCATCGCCCTGCTCCATCGCCAACAATAAAGACGTCCTCGCCAGGCCGCACATAACCGTATTGTTCACGGGCCAAACGCTCGATCTCTGTCGTGTCCGAGTGAAGCCTCTTGATTGCTGTACGGAGCGAATCTTCCGTCGACCTCAGGCGGACCACGTCCTCGCGAAGGTCAGAAGCCGTGCCCACGAGTGACAGTCGCGTGACAACACCGTAGGGTGAAAACAGGACAAAGAGGGCAACGATGCCCGTAAGGGCTCCAATGACGATGAGTCGCTTGCGTGTGATACGGCGTTGTTCCGCCGCTGCTGTGCTACGTGCCATGATGCAAGCTAGGGGATTTATGCGTATGTTCGCAGCCTATGACGCGCCTATCTCCATCCTTGGTTTCCCATCATACCAACCATCGCCATCATGCACTGCATCATGGCGCGTGCTGTATTGTGGGAACTGGAAGGGTCGTCTAACCCAACCCATCTGACCTGACATCAGAGGGCCGTTCTCGCACGAGAACGGCCCTTTTCTGTTTTTGGCCTGAACCATTCTCCGTTGAACTTCAGATTACACTACCAAGGATTACGCCGCATGACTGTTCGAATGGCGATTCAGAAATCCGGGCGATTGACAGACGAGAGTATCGCGCTGCTGCGCGCCTGCGGGCTTTCCATTGCAGCGCCTTCTGGACGCCTGCGGGTACCCGTCCCGGAAGTGCCGCTGGAAATCCTCTATCTGCGAGACGACGATATCGTCGACTACGTGCAGTCAGGGGTTGCCGACGTAGGCTTGCTTGGGGCCAACGTCGTCCACGAAGCCAATGCCACACCGTTGATCGTTCGCCACCTGGGATTTGCCCGCTGCAGGCTGTCCATAGCCGTGCCAAGGGAAGCCGACTACGACGGACCTTCCTGGCTGCATGGAAAACGAATCGCTACGTCCTACCCCACGCTGGTACGGAGCTTCCTGGACCATCACGCCGTGGAGAGTGACCTGCACCGGATCTCTGGCAGCGTGGAGATTGCACCAGCCATCGGTCTGGCAGATGCAGTCTGCGACCTTGTCAGCAGCGGTGCTACGTTGCTCTCCAACGGACTCCGCGAAGTTGAGACCGTGTTTGAGTCCGAAGCAGTGCTGATTGCATCACCATCTATTGATACTGAGCGCCAGGCTATCATCGACAGGGTACTGTTTCGCCTGGACAGCGTTCTGCGTGCCCAACGCTTGCGTTATATCCTGCTCAATGTGCCGAATGCCAAGCTGGATGCAGTGTCGGCCATCTTACCTGGACTGTCAAGTCCTACCATCATGCCCCTTGCCCGTCCTGGATGGAGCTCGGTCCACTCCGTCATTCGTGTGGACGGCTATTGGGACGTCATTGACCAGCTCGCTTTGCTTGGCGCGGAAGGAATACTTGTAACACCAATCGAAACCGTTGTGCCATGACGATCGACATCAATCCGGATCGCAGCCGGTGGCAGGACCTCTGTGCGCGGCCCGCCGATACGCTGGAACGCATTGGAGAGCATGTACGGGACATCATCGATACCGTCCGCCGCGATGGCGACGCTGCTGTGGAATCGTTCACGGCGCGCTTTGACGGTGTCACGCCTCCGTATCTCGTTATCCCTCCCACCGTGTTGGACGAGGCTTTGCGCGATCTGCCGCCTGACGTCCGTCATGCCATCACCGTGGCTTCCCATACCATACGCAGCTTCCACGCGGCGCAGGCACGGCCACCAGTGGTCGTACGCACCGTTCCCGGTGTGGTATGCCGCCTGGAAACGCGTCCATTGTCGGCAGTGGGCATCTACATCCCAGGCGGTTCGGCCCCTCTTGTATCCACGGTGCTCATGCTTGCGATTCCGGCCCGGCTAGCCGGCGTAGGGACCATCGTGCTGGCTACGCCGCCATCAGCGGATGGCCTTCCCGATCGAACCGTGTTGGCGGCAGCGCGCCTCTGCGGCGTGGATACGGTTGTCTGTGCTGGCGGGGCCCAGGCAATCGCCGCCATGGCCTACGGCACGGAACGTATTCCCTCCGTGCGCCTCATTGCCGGACCTGGCAACGCCTGGGTAACGGCTGCCAAACAAGTTGTCAGTGCCGATGGCATCGCCATCGATATGCCTGCTGGTCCATCCGAAGTACTCGTTCTGGCCGATGACGGGGCCAGGGCAGAGTTCATTGCCGCTGACTTGCTTGCGCAGGCAGAGCACGGCATCGATTCACAGGTGATGCTCGTGACCACGTCGGCAAGGCTCTATCAGGACGTCAACGACGCCATCCAGCGTCAGCTTGCAGCGCTACCTCGCCGCGCGATCGCCGAGCGCGCACTGGAAAACAGTCGGTGTGTTGTTTTCGATACCATGGAGGCTGCCCTCGATTTCACCAATGCCTATGCACCGGAGCACCTTATCATTATGGCAGATGGGGACGAAGGTTTGTCGGCGCGGATAGCCACGGCTGGCAGCATTTTCTTAGGGGAATTTACTCCGGAATCCCTGGGCGACTATGCCAGCGGCACCAACCATACGCTGCCTACTGGGGGGTGGGCTGCGGTGGCCAGTGGCGTCACCCTTGACACGTTTCGTCGCACGGTAACCGTGCAACGGGCCGATGCCGACGGACTGGCACGACTCTCCCAGACGGTTGTTACCCTGGCCCGAGCTGAAGGTCTCGAGGCTCATGCCCAAGCCGTGCTTGTGCGATCAACCGGTACGCTGGCATATACTCCGCCCACCGTGCTTCATGCCAATGAAGTGCCCAACGGTGTACTCGGTGCCGCAATCGGTCGGTATCCTGACCCCAGCCGGCAGGCTGTGTTGGCTGCCCTTTCGGATTATGCCGGCGTGCCAACAGATACACTGGCAGTGGGCAATGGCAGCGACGAGCTTATCGACCTTGTGGTGCGCACATCATGCCGCGATGCGGAGTGCAGCATTGTCCTGCCGGAGCCCACCTTCATCATGTATCGCCATGCTGCCCAGCTCAATGGAACCCGTGTGATTCCAGTTCCTCCGCGTTCGGGACGCTGGTGGAATGTCGACGATGTTCTGGCAGCCGTGGAACCATCGACGGCCCTCATCCTCCTGTGTTCCCCCAATAATCCCGTAGGGTATGGCATCCCAGCAGCGGACGTCATTCGCCTGCTGGAGAAAACAACGGCAACCATCGTGGTGGACGAAGCGTACGTCGAGTTTTCCGACGCACCGTCCCTGGTACCGCTGGCTGCCACTACCGACAGGCTGATCGTCCTTCGAACGCTCTCCAAGGCATGGGGTCTGGCATCGCTCCGGTTCGGCTGGATGTGCGCTACTCCCCAGCGCATCGCAACCATTCGTGGTGCCCAGGCCCCCTTCACGAATAGCGAATGGACGTTGCAGGCAGTGGAATGGGCACTTCGGACGCAGCACGATACCGTGCAGCAGACCGTGGCGGACGTGCGAACTCGGCGCGAAACGCTGCTCCACAGGCTCCAATCCTTGCCATGTGTCGAAGCCGTGGAGCCCTCTCAGGCCAACTTCCTGCTGGTGCGATTTCGGTCGTTTGAAGCCGTATGCAGCGCCCTTGAGGATGCTGCCGTGCTGGTGCGCGATCGGTCGGCAGAACCAGGATGCGATCGATGCCTGCGCATCAGTATTGGTACATCGGACGAACTACAGCGATTGATCACCATCCTGGAACCTCTGCCATGAAACGCATAGCCTTTGTTGACCGCGATGGCACCATTCTGGCTGAACCTCCCGACGAACAAATCGACAGCGTGGAAAAACTCCGCTTTCTGCCGGGTGCCATCCGCGGACTCCGTGCGCTCCAGTGGGACCTGGGATACACGCTAGTTCTGGTTTCCAATCAAGACGGTCTTGGCACGGAGTCCTTTCCGTACACGACGTTCAAGGCACCGCAGGACGTCATGCTGTCCGTGCTGGCGTCGGAAGGAATCACCTTCCAGCGCATCTGTATCGACCCGTCGCGGCCCGAGCAACACCTTCCAACGCGCAAGCCCGGCATTGCCATGGTGGAGGACCTCTTGCCAGCATGCGATCGTGCCAGTAGCATCGTCATTGGTGACCGCGCAACGGACGTTGCGTTCGCCCAAAACCTTGGACTCCCCTGTGTCCTGCTCGCCGATCCTACTTCAAAACCCATGGAAGGGGGCCTTGCCACACCGGAATGGCGATGCACGTCGTGGGATGACGTCGTGCACACGCTTCGCACCCGTGGGCGGCGAATAGGCATTCACCGGGTGACCTCCGAAACGGATATTCGAGGCGAGATGTGCCTTGAGGGACTGCCACGCGTGGCAATCTCCACTGGTATCGGATTCTTCGATCATATGCTGCATCAAATTGCCGTTCATGCCGGTTTTGATCTGCAACTGATCGTGCGTGGCGATTTGCACGTCGATGCCCACCATACCATTGAAGACACAGCCCTGGCTTTGGGCACAGCACTGCGATCGGCCCTTGGCACCAAGCGGGGCATTGGGAGATATGCATTCGTCCTACCGATGGATGACGCCCGGACGCTGCTGGCGCTGGACCTTTCGGACCGACCATTTCTGCGATGGAATGTGTCGTTTTCAGGAACAATGGTTGGTGACTTTCCCTTGTCCATGGCCGAACACTTCTTCCGTTCCTTTGCCGATGCCGCGCGGTTGACTCTTCACATCGAAAGTACGGGCACGGACGACCATCACACCTTCGAGAGCATCTTCAAGGCCCTTGGTAGGGCATTGCGGTCCGCCACTGGCATTGTGGATGCATCCATGCCAAGTTCAAAGGGAGTGCTATCGTGATAGGTATCATCGATACGGGTGCGAGTAACCTTCACTCCATCACGGCAGCCATAGAACGGTCTGGCCGTTCTGTTCGTCGAATTGGCACGGTAGCCGACATTGCCGACGTAAGGAGCATCATCCTGCCTGGCGTGGGCCATGCGGCCCATGTAATGCCCAGGCTTGTTGAATCCGGGTTGGCGGCAGCGCTCGTTTCCTCGTCGGTGCCGATACTGGGCATCTGCCTTGGCATGCAGCTGTTGTTCGAAGGCACGGAAGAGGGCAACGTCCGCGGTCTTGGGATGATGTCCGGTGTATGCCGTGCCATCCCCGCCCATGCAGCCATTACGGTACCTCATATGGGGTGGAATACGGTTCATGCCATGCGTGGACCACTCTTCCGTAGCGTGGCCGAAGGCAGCGCAGTGTATTTCGTTCACCGCTATGCTGTGGCATCGACCGAAACACCCGATTGCCTGGCTACGGTGGACCATGGCGGCAGCTGGGTAGCAGCTGCGGGGCGTGGAATGGTCTACGGCGTGCAATTCCACCCAGAAAAAAGTGGTGCCATTGGGGCACGGATCCTCCAGAATTTTCTTGACCTATCATGACCATTATCCCTGCGTTGGACCTTCTCGAAGGTGCCGTTGTGCGTCTGCGCCAAGGTTCCTACGATGCCATCACAACCTATCCGTATACACCCCTCAACGCAGCCCTCCAACTGGCAGCCTGGGGCATGAAACGCCTTCACCTGGTGGATCTCTCCGGGGCCCGATCCGGTGTGTCCACCATACCTCATGTGGTGGCCGACATTGTGCGGCACACTGGCCTTGTGGTGGATGTTGGCGGCGGCATTCGTTCTGTGGACGCCGCATGCGCCATGATTGATGCCGGCGCCGCCTACGTTTGTCTGGGCAGCATTGCCGTGGAGCAGCCCGCCGTGGTGGAAGCCATTGCCGTTGCGGTTGGTATGGAACGAATCATCGTTGCCTTGGACTGCAATCATGGAAACGTCAAGGTGCGTGGCTGGGAACACGATGCCGGTCTGGATATCGCCACGGCTGTTGCCGCTCAAGAAGAACGTGGTATTGGCCAGATCCTCGTCACGGAAATCACGCGTGATGGTATGATGACGGGGCCGGACGTCGAGCTCTATCGTACCCTGGCCGCTGCCCACCCCACCGTCGGATTCATTGCCAGTGGTGGTATTCGCCATGCACGGGACTGCCGCGCCGTAGCCGACGCAGGGTGTCAGGGCGCCGTTGTGGGCCGCGCTTGGTTGGACGGCACGTTTGACCTTACCGCAGGAGGAACCGAATCATGGTCATGAAGCGCATCATTCCCTGCCTCGACGTCCGCATGGGACGCACCGTCAAGGGTGTCCGGTTTCAGAACCTCACGGACGTCGGCGATCCCTTTGAACT
>JALOMA010000152.1 GCA_025455735.1 Candidatus Kapaibacterium sp. | reverse complement strand
GCCGTTGGCGCGCGTCACGGTACCCGAGATCTTTGATCCTACCAGTTCACCAGAGAGCTCAACGACGTTACCCAAACAGTTGTAGAACACACTATTGGCATCTACGAGCAATGTGCGAACGCCACCATCAGTATCCACGACGATTTCTGTTGCAGTAGCCGAAACGATCGTACCACTGAAGCGATACTGCTCACAGTCGCTTTGTGATTGCACAAAGAAGGTTACGTAAGCATCGTTCTGGAGGTCGCCACCAATGATGAAGACAATGTCTCCGACCTTGAAATCGGCCAGCGTCCCAAACGTACCCAAGCACGTCAGAAAGACGGTCTCGTCGCTGATCGCAAAGCGCTTCGCGCCCAGTACGGCCCCCATCGTATCAGCCAAAACGACTTCGATATAGTCACTGCCGATGGCGACAATCTCTCCGATTATATAACCGTTTTCGCTGCAATCATTCTGAATGTTCACATACAGCGCGGTGGGACGGCCATCGCGGTCGATGAATGCAAGATTGACAATGTTGCCAACCCGGAGTTGGGCCTGTCCTTCGAGACCATAGCTGCAGCCATAAATGCTCGTCTCAGGCGTAATGTCAAACTCAGATTCGTTACCGGCATAGTCACGAACAACAATGGAGGTACCGTTGACGGCAACGATTTCACCGCTGAACTCCTGTGGGCAGCCGTTAAGAATCGTGACGTATGAGTAGCGGTCTACTTCAGGCGCCGCAAAGTCCAACCAATTGACGCTCATTAGAGTGCCGACAGCAATCTCGGACCATGCTACGAACTGCCCAGTGCACGTGAATACACCGTTCTCATTATTCAGCGTGTCGATGTCGATAAGCGGATCACGTTTCATGCTTTCCAATTGAACTGTCTGACCATCTTCGAGTGTGACCGTCAGAACGCCATCGGCAAAGGACACGAACGAGGCCTTGGAGTACATCCATGTTGGGCAATTGCTTTGGATCGAAATAGCATCAGCTACATACGTTCCATTGTTATCAGCAACGCTGGCTACGATTTGCGAACCCTCTGTGACGTACTCTAGGGATACCTGTGTACCGAGACAGGACGTAATGATCGTTTGATCCGTAGCTGTGAGTTGAATGGGTTCTGAGCCATCGAACTGCGACATCGTGATAAGATTGCCCTGACGGTCATTCACGATGCCAACGAACGTGTATACTGGTGTACATGAACGGAAGTGTACGGACTGTGCTTCGAGCCCTTGCGCCGTTTGTTCGAACCTCACGAAGGTCTCCACGCCGAGAGCAACTTGATCGAAGGTGCAGCCATCAGTTTCGGTGGAGCTACTACGAATGAACTCAACTTCGGGGTTTGCCGTGGGATCAGAATAGTCGGACGCGCTTAGAGTAAACGTGGTAGGAGTAACAGCTTTCAGCGTGCCGAAAGCGAAGTTCGTTAGTGTGTCTGGGATCTGGGCATATCCCGGCACGGCAAGCAGGCATAGGAATGCCAGCAGCATCGTAGCAAAACCATGTCGTAACATGGGGAACCTCAAAAGAGTGGTGGATAATAGGACGTTCATAGTGCAAGGACACCGACGACGAAAAAAAATCCGACCCATTCGTACTTTTTTCTTTTCGCGGCTTCAGTGGTCAAGACACACGTGGCCACGATGGTGTTTCATTGAGCCGAACGAAGGAACAATCAGTGGTTGTTCACGAGCCCAGGTTACAGCAACCCTCAGGTTATTCGGCGCGGTACGGGCGAATCATCAGATCGCGAAGGGCAGTCGCTGGATCTTCCCCTTCAAAAAGAATCGAGGCCACTTTAGCCGTGATGGGCATATCCACTCCTACCGTGGAGGCCAGTTCGAGCGCGGCTGTTGTTGTAGGCACGCCCTCGGCCACTGCAGTCATATCATCTAAGATGTCCGAAAGGGTACGCCCGCGCCCAAGCTGTTCTCCTACCGAGCGGTTGCGCGAGTGGCGGGACGTACAGGTTACGAAGAGGTCACCCAGCCCTGCCAATCCTGCAAAGGTTGCGGGCTGGCCCCCCAGGGCCACGCCCAATCGCATCATTTCTGCGAGGCCCCTTGTTAACAGTGCGGCTTTTGTATTATCGGATTCCACCATGGTATCGATAATACCTGCGGCAATGGCAATCACATTCTTGAGGGCACCACAGATTTCCACGCCGATGACGTCGTCCGACGTATAAATGCGAAACGTATCTGTTGACAGCGCCTTCTGAACGTATTCACTGACGGTAGCATCACTACTAGCGGCAACAACGGCCGTGGGTAGGCGGCGCCCCACTTCTTCCGCGTGGCTGGGTCCGCTTAGGACAACATAGGCCTTGCTCTTAGCGCCGATATCATCAAGGATTTCGCTAACACGAAGATGCGTACCACGTTCGATACCCTTGGAAACATCAACGAGAATCGACGCTGCGACGATGTCCGTGGCCCCTTGCAAGGTTGATCGGATATGTTGGGTTGGAACGGATAGGATGATGATGTCCGAGTTGGCAAGCGCTCGAAGATCATCCACTGCCTTAATGGAATGCGGTAGGGCTACGCCAGGCAGGTACAGTTGATTTCGGTGATGTGTGTTGACATCTACCACGACATCAGCCTCGCGTGCCCACAAGGTAACCGAGTGGCCCGCATCTGCTGCAACAAGGGAGAGAGCCGTTCCCCAAGCACCAGCCCCAAGTACGCCAATAGTCATCGTCAGGCCTTTGACTCCTTGCCGAACCATCGTCGGAAGAGCATAAGCTTGACGAATCGATTTTCGGTGCCGTGCAGAAGACGAGTCACGTTCGACCGGTGAGCGTAGATGACCACCAACGAAAGCGCAGCAAGGAAGTAGACAAGCGTATGATAACCTTCGATGTCCACACCGAATATGTTGTGTCGAACGATCATGGTACTTGGCACCGTTACAGCTGCAATGATGCTTCCCAACGACACATATCCCGAGGCAAAGAGGGCCAGAGCAAAGAATCCTGCTGCTACCGCCACTTCCACCGGTGCAACGGCAATCAACATACCCAAGGAAGTGTTGATACCTTTGCCACCGCGGAAGTTTGCGAAGACACTAAAAATGTGGCCAAGGACGACCGACAATCCGGCGATCACCTTCACAATCGTAGCGTCCTCAAACGGCGTACGATTGGTAAACGGCATTTCCGTTTCGAAAAAGGAACCAACCAAGAGTACGGCCACTAATCCCTTGACGATGTCCAGAATCTGGACGGCAAGCCCCCACTTCCAGCCAAGAACGCGGAAGGCATTCGTTGACCCCATGTTGCCGCTTCCGCGCTCGCGGATGTCGAAGCCGAAGACGGACTTGCTGATGATCAATGCCGATGGCACAGAGCCTATGAGGTAGCTCTGTACGATGATGATGATGAGCCGAAGCAGTGGATCCATGGACATTCAACCTCGATCAAACGATGCTTCAAAGTTACATGGTTTTTGCTTGATGTGGTGGGCAGATGCCGCATCATGATATGAACACAAACCGCCATCGTAATTCGTCTATAGGCACGATTCACACGAAAGGTAAACTACCATGGCCGACGATATACGCACATCAACGCGCAAGCGCCTGGAAGAAATCGACAAAGAGCTGTCCGACCTTCGCAAGGACCATGCCGACCTACGGGCCCGTTGGGAGACCGAAAAGCTGCATATCCAGACGATTCGAGAGCTGAAGTCATCTATTGAAGCCACGAGGCAAGAAGCTGCGGACTCCGAACGAACCGGTGACTACGGACGCGTGGCAGAATTGCGCTACGGCGTTCTAGCCGATTTGGATCGCCGCCTGCGTACCGCCAACGAAGAGCTTGGCCGTGTCCAGGAAGGTGGTGCCATGCTCAAGGAAGAAATCGGATCCGAGGACATCGCCGAAGTTGTTGCCAAATGGACTGGCATTCCTGTGCAGCGAATGCTGGAAAGTGAGCGCACCAAACTACTGCGGATGGAGGACCGGCTTCACGATCGTGTTGTAGGCCAAGATGAGGCCGTGACGGCAATTGCCAATGCAATACGGAGGTCACGCGCGGGACTCGCCGATAGCAAGCGCCCCGTTGGGTCGTTCATCTTTCTTGGCTCCACCGGTGTGGGCAAGACGGAAATGGCCCGCGCATTGGCCGAGTTTCTCTTCGATGACGAACAGGCCCTGGTACGCGTCGATATGTCGGAGTACATGGAAAAACATGCCGTTTCCCGCTTGATCGGCGCCCCTCCTGGTTACGTGGGCTATGAAGAAGGTGGCCAGCTCACTGAAGCTGTGCGCCGCAGACCGTATTCCGTGATATTGCTTGATGAGATTGAAAAAGCACACCCCGACGTGTTCAACGTGCTTCTCCAGGTGCTTGATGATGGCCGGCTAACGGACGGGCAAGGGAGAGTCGTTGACTTCCGTCAGACGATCGTGATCATGACGTCGAATCTTGGTTCCGAAGTACTGCAAGATCGCCTGTTGGAAATTACCGCAGAAAACCGCGAGGCCATAATGGCCGAGCTGCGCCTGCAAGTCGTTGAGCTCCTTCGCAAACGCCTACGTCCCGAATTCTTGAACAGAGTCGACGAACTTATCCTCTTCCGTCCTTTGGTACCATCGGAGGTGGCCACGATTACCAACCTACAACTGGACGCTGTTCGTTTACGGCTTGCAGAGCTTGGCATTGGGCTGGAAGTAACCGATCATGCTCGTGAGTGGCTTTCTAAACGCGGCTACGACGTCCAATACGGCGCACGCCCTCTAAAGCGCGTCCTGCAACGATATGTTGCCGACCCACTTGCGTTGAAGGTTCTTGGTGCGGAAGTTCGCGCTGGAGATACTATTGTTGTTGACAGTTCCGACAACGGACAAATGGTCTTCTCCGTGCGACCATCCGCTCACCAGTATGATTCATAATCCATGACACCCATTCGCGCCGCTTTGTTCTGCCTGACGATTGTCGCTATGTCCGCTTGCTCCCGCAAG
This sequence comes from Candidatus Kapaibacterium sp., assembly GCA_025455735.1. GTDB lineage: Bacteria > Bacteroidota > Ignavibacteria > Kapaibacteriales > Kapaibacteriaceae > JALHPC01. The sequence continues at coordinate 1,426 of JALOMA010000152.1, read as the reverse complement.
CCTATCGAACTGGTGACCTTTTCTGGAACCAGGAGCATCCAGGAGGGAGAGGCGGCACAGATGTTCTGGACCTTCAAATACGCCGATAGCGTCGTACTCCAGCCAACAGGTACGCTGCATACCATTGATGGCAATGCCGTTGTTGCACCAACAAGCACAACAACCTATTCCATCATTGCCTATCGGCCTGGAATCGACTCCCTGATCCATCCGTGGACGATCTCCGTTGCGCCTCGAACGGGTTCTGCTGTGGCTACTGGACCATCCTCCCTGGGGCAGTCAGTGCTCCCACCAAACTCGGCCCCTTCCAAATGGCTACGCGGCTCGGCAGACTCAGGAATCCCCGCCAGTGTCCGCATCATCGGTACGAAGAGACATGCAGATGGGATTGACGTGCGGGCACTGCTACTGGATGCCAACGGCAACGCCCTTCCTGCCGAAGCAGCATCAGTCTGGACGACAACATGCACCTGCCGCGATGGAGAAGGCCGTACGGCCCTAACGGCACCTCCGAAGGATGCACTTTGGACGGATGCCAACCAGTCTGCGGCTACCGTTGTTTGCTTCGACAATTCTGCCGTTGCCGGCACGTTGGCCTCCACTGGTGTTGATGCCTTGGCTAAAATGCTGCCTGCCATGTCGGCAAAGGACTCCGTTGGCGTCGTATTGTACGATCACGAACTTTTGGAGTTGGCACCTCTTGGCCCTCCTGCCTCCGTGTCTGCGTCTCTTCTTCCATCGGCCGTTCCTCCAGCACGGGGTCTCACTGCCATGTTCACGGCTGTCCAGTCGGCCATTCGTATGCTGGCGGACCATTCGGCTGCGGAACGATCCATCGTCGTTGTTGCTGCAAGTGATGACAATGCCTCCCTCACCTCGGACTTCGCCGCTGTACAATCGCTGGCTCGCAACGAAGGCATTCGCATCCACACAGTCCGCGTTGGTACGTCTGCTATGGGATACATGTATCGATCATTGGCCCACGCCACGGGCGGACGTGCCTATCTCCTCAGTGATGGAGCGCCTGTAGCTGACGTCGTTCGGGAGATTATCCTTGGTAGCAGGCGGCATAGTAGCCATGTGGTTCCGCTTCCTGATTCCGAGGCCCCTTGCAATGAAGTGACAATATCGGTGAGTGTGGGTCGGGGCGCACAGGCACTTCGGGACAGTGTGCGCGTCCCAATCCGCGACAAGGCATATCGACAGCCTTACATGGCCGTTGCCATGTTCCAGGATAGTACGGATGATGGTCTGAAGACCTACCATCCCAGCCTTGCGCTATTAGCCGAAGAGTTGATGGAGCGAAGTGACAAAACGATTGAACTTATCGGCCACGTTGGCAGGGACGTTGAGAATGACCCAGTGCGTCGGGCGTATGACCGGGCACGTGGCGTTGCCGACCTTCTCATCGGTTGGGGTGTGCCTG
>JALOMA010000151.1 GCA_025455735.1 Candidatus Kapaibacterium sp. | reverse complement strand
GCAGCTGCCTGAAGTGTCAGCTCACTTTCGGCAGCTTTTGTTGCTATGTCGGCCAGCTCGTCGGCAAATCGCTGATGTTCATCATGCAGCACCTCGCGCTGTCCATCGATGTCAGCAAGACGACCGCGCAAGTTGTCCAGTCGTTGCATTTTGTCATTGCGGATGATGGCAACCCGTCGTACTTCGTCAGCGAGTTTCCGTAGGTCAATGCTACCTAGCTCCGCTTTGATGTCACGTACACGAAGATCAATCTCTGCGAGTCGTGTTTCGAGTTCTTCGATATCACGGGTCAGCTGCTCGATTCGCTCCCGGCGTCCAACGCGAACACCTTCGGTCTTCGACATACTTCCACCGCGAACTGCACCTGACCGATGGACGATTTCGCCCGCCACGGTTACCACGGCGCTGATTTCGGAGTATCCATCAAGCGCGTTCCAAGCGGATTCGAGTGTATCGGCGAGTACGGTTCTTCCGAGAATACTTCGCAAGGCACCTCGAAGTGACTCATCCGTTCGTATTAGCTCGCTTGCCCAACCAGCGACGCCCGTGAGTTCGGGTAGCACGGGAGGCGTGTCGAGTGCTGGAACGTGATCTTTGCAAAGGAAAGTGGCCTTTCCAACATTGTTGCGCGCAAGAGCGGAGATCCCTTGTTCGGCCTCTGCACGAGTTGCTACAACGAAGTATCTTGCCGCTTCGCCGAGGGCAGCCTCCGCTGCTATCCGCCAACGTTCTTCGATATTGACAACCTCTGCGAGCGTTACCTTGTCACCGGATGGTGTCCATTCTGGGGTCGCAACGAGAAACTTGGAGCTCTCCGTAGTGTCAACAAGCCCGATAAGGAACTCAAGGGAGGCTCTATTGTGGCCTAGAGAGGCACGTAGTCCATCCGACTCAGACTGCAGCACGTCCTGTTCGGTCCGGAGTTCGGCGAGCCTCTGTTCAGCTTCATGTTGGCGTCGTTCGGCTTCAGCCAAGGCCTCATCAAGAGCTGGGACGTCTGACGATTGTTCTGCGATCGTATCCTGAACCTGACGAAGTCTCTCTTCGGCTTGAACCTGTTGGGCCTCATTCTCTCGAAGTCTACGCTGAACACCTTCGGCTTGAAATCGATAGCGATCGACCGCACTGCGAAGGTCCGCCAATTGCTGGCGTGCCGAATTAACGGCTTCGCGACGTTGTGCACCTTCTCTTCGAAGAACGTCCAGCTCCTCAAGCTGACGCGTCAGGTAGTCCTTGTGCAGTTCGGCTTCCTCGCGAGCTGCCGCGAGTTCGGTTTGAGCGTGCTCCAAGCGCTCCCGCACGCGCGTAAGTTCTTCATCTGTAGTGAGCTGTTGGTTCTCGGATTCATGCTGTTCGCGCTCGAGTCTGTCGAGGGCCCGCTTCGTGCTTGCACTGCGTTCTTCGAGCACACTTATCTGTTGTTGAACCTCGCCTAGAGCCGTACGCACGGACGACTCGGCATCCATTGCGGATCGGAGATCGGCTTCCCGTTGCACTTGGTCCGCTTCCGCCGTAAGAACCTGCTCTTCGCCGAGTGCAAGTGCCTGTTCCGTGGACTCTTTTGCAAGCCGTCGTTCTTCGATCGTCAGTTTCCATTGCATAAGAATGGCAAACTCTTCGGCATACTCAAAAGCAAAGACCAGCCGCTCCAACTCTCGCATCCGGGCAGATAGCTCTTGGTGCTGACGAGCCTTTTCAGCCTGCCGAGCAAGGGAATTGACAGTCTTTTGAACCTCGCGTACGATATCCTGCACGCGAGCAATGTCCCGTTGCGCAGCATCAAGCTTGCGCTGAGCCTCACGTCTTCGCGCCTTGTACTTCGTAACTCCTGCGGCCTCTTCAAAAAGATGGCGTCGTTCATCAGCCTTGTCACTGAGAATCGTCTCGATCATCTTGAGCTCGATAACGGAGTAGGCGTCGGAGCCCATACCCGTATCCATGAACAAGTCAATAATATCGCGAAGCCGGCATTGCGTCTTGTTCAAGAGGTATTGGCTTTCGCCGCTTCTGAAAAGCCTTCTTGTGATAACGACCTGCGAATACTCCGTTGGGAGTATTTGCTTGTTGTTCTCAATCGTAAGCGATACTTCGGCCATTCCTAACGGCTTCCGCGTACGGGAGCCATTAAAGATGACCTGATCCATAGAATCAGCGCGTAACGCCGATGACTTCTGTTCACCCAAAACCCAGCGGATCGCATCCACAATGTTGGATTTGCCACAGCCGTTGGGACCAACAATCGCCGTGATACCGTCGGTGAACGTAAGCTCCGTCTTCATTGCGAAGCTCTTGAAGCCAACGGTTTCCAGTTTACTGAGATACATCGTTTTGCCATTTCATGATAACCTCCAAGATGCGAAGCAACGAACTGCCGTGCTTGGCGTAAATATCCACAGCCTGTGGAAATCACACGTCAACCCCGTCCACTGCCCTGGCGTGTGCAAGAAAAGTTCGTTAGGGATCTTTGCGTCTATTGACCACGAGCATGGGAAAGACAGCTGCGACTGTCGTGTAAAGAGTCGTGGCGATGCCGTATTTGACGAAGAACATCCAGAAGGATGTCTGCATCGGTTTGACGTAGAAGAAGTTGTATGTGAAGCTATCAACGGTTGCAGCAAGCGCTGTAATGAGAAGAAACCGTGCACTACCGATGAGTGCCATGGCGTCTGATTCGCGGTAGAAATAGCCGGCGATGAATCCAGCAAGCGTCTTTACGAGAGCATTCGTTCCAGGTACCTGTGCAGACACTATATCAAACAAGAGCCCGCAAAGAAACCCTGCCACCATACCGGTAAACTGTCCCTCTACGATCGCAATCCACACCGTGAGAATGAGGAGTAGGTCTGGTGTAACGCTGGATACCGAGATGAATCGTAGGAAAACGATATGGACAACAGAGAGCAACATGGCGATGACGGCGTAGGCTATCATACGCAAGGGAGGGCTCTTCATGTACTGAGAGCGGTCGAACGGAAACTGCATGGCACTCATGGATTGGCCCCCCGTGCTCGCTGTTTATCATCCACCATTCGTTCTAGTGCCAACCGTTCCAACTCCGGAGTGTAGTCCACGATGAAGACCTGCTCGAGCGTAGGAAAGTTCACCGCTGGCTCTACAAGAATCCGTCGGAATAAGGAGTTTCGCTCATCTTCCACCCGAGCGACCCTTCCGATAACGATGTTCTCCGGAAAACGTGTGGAGTAGTTGGATGTAATGATAACGTCACCTGCTTGGACATCATACGACGTAGGTACATTCTTCAGAAGAAGTGTTGTCTCGCCCTCCCATGCAAGGATCCCGTCAACCCGAGTTCGCTGCACTTTGGCCGCAATCTTCGTGTCACGATTGAGAAGGAGTTGAATGACGGCATAGTGATCGCTCACTCCAGTGACGATTCCAACGAGACCAGCATCGGTAATGACTGTCATACCGTCTTTGACACCATCCGACTTGCCTTTGTTGATCGTTGCGAAATTTCGGAGTTGCGTAGTCGTTTTGCCAATGACATCGGCGGCGAGGAGTTTTTTGTCGACGACCTTTCGAAGTTCCAACATCTTTCGAAGGGTTACATTCTCCACCATGGCTTGCCGTCCCCTTGCTGCCTCAACACTCAATTGAAGATTGAGCTCCCGCAATGCAACGTTCTCGCTTTTGAGTGCGACAGGATTCGGCACCCAAGCAAAGATTGACTGCATCCAACCGATTGATCCTACAATAACGGCTCGAAAACCACCCAGTTGCGAGAGATCGCCAGCGCTCATCAACGCAAACGAAAGCACCACAAGCGTACACAACGTGATGTAGTTCTTAAAGCGGACGACAAACTCAATAAAACGCTGCATGGTGCCCTAGCCCCCTCCGGGCAGCTTTCAGTAGCGTTTGGATTTTATCAGCACACTGCTGTAGCCTGCAAGATCTTCAAGGACCTTGCCCGTACCGCGAGCGACTGCCGTAAGAGGATCATCGGCTACAAGCACCGGAAGGGACGTTTCGCGACGCAGGCGCTCGTCCAGCCCCTTCAACAAGGCACCGCCTCCTGTTAGGACTATTCCGCGGTCGTAGATATCGGCGCTAAGCTCCGGAGGAGTCTTTTCAAGGAGATTCAAGACCGCTTCCACAATGATGGCAATGTTCTCGTCCAACGCTTGGCGTATCTCGTCACTGGATACTTCGATCGACTTTGGTATACCCGTCATCATGTCGCGCCCTTTGACCTCGATCACCAGTTCTTCTGGCAATGGATAGGCCGATCCCACATTGCATTTGATGACTTCTGCCGTGCGGTCACCAATAAGAATGTTATGCTGCCGCTTGAAATAGTTGACAATGGAGTTTGTCAGCTCATCACCCGCAATACGAATGGACTCATCCACCACGATTCCAGAAAGAGCAATCACGGCTATCTCCGTCGTGCCGCCGCCGATGTCGACGATCATATTGCCCATGGCCTCATGGACGTCCAGCCCAACCCCTATCGCTGCCGCCATCGGTTCGGCGATGAGATGCACTTCTTTGGCGCCTGCGTGTTCGGCAGAGTCGCGAACGGCGCGTTTCTCCACTTCCGTGATTCCTGATGGAACGCAGATCACCATTCGTCGAGCTGGTTGCCAGGATGCAGACACCTTCCGAATCAAGGCTCGCAACATCCCTTCGGCGATCTCAAAGTCCGCAATGACACCATCCTTGAGTGGACGTATCGTCTTGATCTCCCTGTGCGTCTTTCCTACCATCTCTTGCGCCTCGCGCCCGATGGCAATGATGTGTCGCGTCGTGCGATCAAACGCGACGATGGATGGCTCGTTCAGAACGATGCCCTTGCCCTTTTGCCAGATGAGCGTGTTGGCGGTGCCGAGATCAATCCCGACATCATTGGAGAGGAAGCCGAAACGGGCCATGAAGTTCGAAGTACGGAAGGGTTTGCATGACAGTGTCCGCAAACTTACGAGATTGAAGCGTACGATTCGACGTCGAATTGTACTTTTCATGTGGTTGCAACGAAAGTTGCCTCGAATCGTTCTTGGCCCGTCATGCAAACTCGCCCAACACTTGTCCGACAACTTCTTCGACTGGCCTTACCCGTTGCCTTGTCTCAACTTAGCGATATGCTTACGGTCATTGCCGACACGATCATGATCGGCCATGTCGGAACCGTACCTCTTGCCGCAGCCACGCTCGCCAATAGTATCTGGGTTATCGGTTTTCTGTTTGCGCTTGGATTTACGATCGCCATTACACCATTGGCCGGAGCAGCATGGGGAAGTGGCAGTGCTGCCGATACTGCACGGTGGGCAAAAGCGGGTGGAGCCGTAGCAATGTTCGTGGGGGCTGCCGTTACGGCCATTCTTCTTGCATTGACTCCATTCCTTGATGTGTTTGGAGCGGAACCAGCCGTGACAGCACTGGCTGGACCATACTTCGTATGGGTAGCGTTGAGCACACTACCAAGGATCGCGTTCGGTGTTGTCAAACAAACAGCCGAAGCGATGACCAATACCCGCCCTGCCATGATTGCGGCCCTGACGGCAAACATCGCCAATGTGGGACTGAACTGGGTCTTCATTTATGGTAAACTCGGGATGCCAGAGATGGGCATCGAAGGAGCTGGACTTGCAACGTTCCTGTCCCGCGTCCTCATGCTCGTCCTCGTGATGGCCGTCTACCTACGATTCGATTTCTTCCGCCCGCTTCGCGTCGCACTTCGTGCCCTTCCTGGATGGCCTGCAAGGCAGGATCTACTGGTAGCGTTTGAGACAGGATTGCCAATCGCGGGCCAGATCATCCTTGAAGTAACAGCTTTCGCGCTTGGCGCCGTCATGATGGGATGGTTCGGCGCCGTACCGCAGGCGGCCCATCAAGTTGCGATGAATCTTGCGGGCTTGACCTTCATGGTGGCCTTGGGTTTGGGTTCGGCAGCAACTGCAATGATCAGTAATGCCGCAGGGAGAAACGACGTGGCAAGCATTCGGGCCATTGGCAAGCTGGCATTCATCCTGGTCCTGTCCTATAATTGTTGTACGGCGCTGTGTTTTTTTGTGATGCGCTTTTGGCTGCCGACCTTGTATACTCAAGATGCTGCCGTGATAGAACTGGCTGCGCTCCTTATGTTGTATGCAGGGATTTTTCAAATATTCGATGGTTCCCAGACCGTCTTCTTGGCGATGCTTCGGGGTGTTCGGGATGTTCGCATTCCTACCATGTTCGCCGTAGTATCGTATGCCGCTGTAAACAGTCCCCTGAGTTACCTGCTGGCGTTTCCATTCGGATTTGGCCCGCAAGGGATCTGGATGGGATATGTCCTTGGCCTAGTGGCGGCCTCCTCGTTGTACTACCTTCGGTTCCGTCGCGTCTCTGCAACGATGTCGTTCGAAGAACCAGCCACCACATTGTAAATGAACCGCCCGCCACACCGTGACTGGTACCGGTG
>JALOMA010000012.1 GCA_025455735.1 Candidatus Kapaibacterium sp. | reverse complement strand
CAATGATGTATGGGTCGTGACAACGGCGACTGGGATCGAAATCCCCCTACCAGTCATCGATGACGTTATCCTCATGGTCAATATAGAAGAAAAGTCCATCCTTGTTCATCTTCTCGATGGCCTAATGGATGTTACGACATCCACCGACGAGGATTCTGATGCCTGATTCCCCCCTTCGTATTGACGTCGTGAGTGCCGTACCTCAATTGCTTGGCAGTGTTTTCGAACATTCCATCGTTGGTCGTGCGCGGGAACGAGGCCTCGTGGATGTAGTCGTCCACAATCTCCATGATTATGCGACGGATCGTTTCAAACATATCGACGACAGTCCATACGGAGGCGGAGCTGGTATGATCCTGCAATGCGCCCCCATTTTTGCCTGCATTGAAGAGCTTCAGCGACAGCGAAGCTATGCGGAGGTCATCTATCTCTGTCCAGATGGCGAAGTGCTCAACCAACGTATTTGCAATGGTCTTTCCCTCGCTGGCAACCTCTTGTTGCTGGCGGGGCACTACAAAGGCATTGACGAACGGGTTCGGCAAACGTTGATTACCCGCGAGCTGTCGATTGGCGACTATGTCGTTTCGGGTGGAGAATTGCCAGCAGCCATCCTCGTGGACGCAGTGGTGCGCCTCTTACCGGGAGCTGTGGGTGACGCCGAGTCTGTGCTTGAAGACTCTTTCATGCACGGCCTCCTGGATGCCCCCCACTACACCAAACCTGCGGACTTTCGGGGCATGACTGTTCCAGACGTGCTTCGATCGGGCAATCATTCCCACATCAAAGCGTGGAGGCATGAGCAGGCCTTGGAGAAAACGCGCAGACGCAGGCCCGACCTGCTGCCTCCGCACGAAGACGCCCCTGCGAGATGAGCAAAGAATATGACATTGAGATAGCGAACACTGGAAAGCCAGTCTTCGCCACCATCACCGTCCCAGATCGCTTGCGATCACCCTTCGGTTTGGTTCTCGTGACCCATGGATTCAAGGGCTTCCGTAATTGGGGGTTCTTTCCAGCAACCGCACAAGCACTAGCCGCCAATGGACTGATCTGTATTCGTATTGACCTATCGATGAACGGCATGGGAGGCGGTAGTACCCTGGTTGTTCATCCGGATGATTTTGCCAACGAGACTATTTCTTCCGACGTATCAGACCTGCACGCTGCTATTCGGGCAATTGGAGCCCGCGAGGGTAGCCTAGGCCCCCTTCTCAATGAGTGGAATGGTGTATATGCACTGCTAGGCCATTCGCGTGGTGCTGCGGTGAGCATGATTGTTGGACGAGAGATCGTCGAGCAAGAAACCACTGCGCCAACGCCGTTGCGCGTCATAGGGTGGAACGCCGTTGGAACGCTGCAACGCTGGACCCCGCGACAGCGAGCACAGTGGGAAACCGCTGGGCACATATCCGTGACCAACACCCGCACAGGCCAGGTACTCGCTATGAACGTTGGCTATGCAAAGGATATCGAGCGCAATGAAGATCGTTTCAACATATCCAAGGCAATACGCGTTCTTGGATCGCGACTACACCTCATCCATGCCGAACAAGATGTAACCGTACCTCTTGGTGAACTGGAGCGGGCAATTGCACACGCCAACGTTGCCGTGGATGTGACGCCCATTGCCAGAACGGGACATACCTTTGGTATCGAACATCCCATGTTAGCATCCACAGAGGCTTTTGATGCCGTCCTCCAGCACACACTATACTCGCTATCGAGCTTACGCTAACATGAAACGTCTCATCTGTTCGGCTGTTGTCTTGTCGGTTGTCCTTACTGGATGCGAGCTTTTTGTCATCGGTTCATCCGTTCCGCGCCAGACAATCGTCGAGCGAAGCCAGAAGACGTCTGTTGGGGTTGTACATCTATGGTCAGCAGAGCTTGATAGCAGCAGCACGTCAGCGGCCACTGAGTTTATGGTGCATAGCAGTGGCAGGAAACTACTGGCAATGGAGAAGTACGAGCTGACGGACGATTTGGCGCGCTGGCAACGGCTATTGCGGGGGAAACCCATAACATCGTGGAAAACGGATACAACAACGGCGTCGATGCATGTCATCGACGCCGTGTATGATCATCTACGTACTGTGCGATTTACGACCATCGCATTGGGCGATGTTTGGTACATCAGTAGAATCGACAACCCGCAAGCTCGCTAGCTATTCGTTCGTTACCGTACAATCGCCACAGTGCCCGAGGTTACAGCGGCATTCACCATCAATCGCCATGTGTAGACGCCTGAAGGCAGATGCGACGTTTCGATAGTCAGTATGGACTCCCCTGCAGGAATGGACTCCTGCATGCGATAGACCTCGAGCCCTCGGCCGTCGACAACAACAGCACTTAACATCTGTGGTTCCAACGTATTGAGCGGCAAACGAATGACGTCGCTTGCCGGATTAGGTGTCGGCAAACCAACCACAGCCGGGAATGGCCTGGGAGAAGCAACCGAGCTTACTCCACTTCGATTGAATCGATAGGCAAACGTAGAGCCTGGAGAAATCACGATGGTCTCACCGTCGAACGTTGCGCCGATGGCAGTCGCGGAACCGTCGCCTGGAAGACCTTCGATTCGTGACGTCCATGTAGTGCCACCGTCGGTAGAAAAGAATGAACCAGACTTCTCCGTCGACGCCATCACTTCATTGTCCTTGCCAAAAACAATACCTGAAATACGATTGTTGATGACGGAAGCATTGTTCCATCCATTGGTCAACGGCTCCCACGACTCACAATCATCTGTTGATCGCATGACGATGGCGTTCTTGGAGATCGTAGAACCTTCGAGCGAATTTCGGCCCAAGAAAGCAACGCCCTGTTTGTTAAAGACAATGTGGCGGAAGTTATCATCGGACTCAGCCCCAGCAGGTTCATCGATCCGGCGCCAGCGTTGGCCACGATCCGAGGTACGGTAAAAGCCCTTGTTGTAGGCTACGGAGATAAACAGTTTGCCGGACGTTGGACTGATGGCCGTTTCAAACAAGGCCGAAATCTGAACAGCGGGAATGGGGATGTTCGTCCACGTCTCACCATCATCATCCGAGATATACGTCGTAATCAATCGTTTCCCAGGATCATCAATGCCGATATAGACGGTGTTCTTGCCCGATGCATTCGGCTGAGCAGCAACTGCCTTAATATTTCGACTCGGCAACGTGCCCGTTATATCTTGCCACGTAAGTCCTTTATCCGTGGACTTGAACAGGCCGCCATCGGCCAACCCTCTACTTGCAGCGAGGAAAAGAACATCGTCCTTACCTACAGCGATACGATTGATATAACAATCAAACGGTACACCCTCGCCCACCGTCCACGTCAGTCCTCGATCGGTTGATCGAAAAACCCGGTTTTGTGGAGTCCCTGCAATCAGGACATTGTCACTTGTTGAAGTTATATACGAGAGGTTTGTGCCAGGCCCTTGCATCTCTTCCCAGTAGATCTGGGACAATAGAGGCGTGGAAAGGAAGAGAATCAGAACAGGTAGGAGAAACTTCATGAACAAACCTTCGAAATGTTCGGCGTGGGACTATCCATCTGTGGCCTATGTTTGTAGGCTACAGACGAAAGATAGCACTTCCGCAAGGATGATGGAATGAAAAAGATACACTTCATTGGCATCGGAGGCTCTGCCATGGGATCCGTTGCCGTAGCAACAGCAAAAGCTGGATATACGGTAACTGGCAGCGACCATGGCATTTATCCGCCCATGAGTACCGTTCTCGAAGACGCAGGAATACAGTGGTCGAACGGATATGATGCCGCGGCCCTGTTGAAGTATGAGCCCGACCTCATTGTTGTTGGCAATGCCATAAGCCGTGGCAACCCGGAGCTGGAGGCTGTTCTGAATCATCGGCTTCCGTTTACGTCCATGTCGGCATTCGTTGGCGATACACTCATTGGCAGAGCAACGTCCATTGTTGTGACTGGCACCCATGGAAAAACTACGACAACATCGATGGCGTCGTGGATCCTTGATGCCTGTGGTCGCCAACCAGGATATCTGATTGGCGGAGTTCCGTCGGGCCTCGATGGAGGGTGCAGACCAACTATGGCTAGAGACAGCGTTCATGCCGTGTTTGTCTCGGAAGGAGACGAATATGACACTGCATTTTTTGACAAGCGTAGCAAGTTTGTTCATTACCGTCCCACCGTAGCCGTAATCAACAACATCGAATTCGACCATGCCGATATCTTCGCCTCATTGAGCGATATCAAACGTTCGTTTCAGCAGCTGGTACGAATCGTTCCGTCGTCCGGACGCATTCTGGGTAACGCCGATGATGTCAACGTCTTGGACGTTGTTCACAATGCGCCATGTCCCGTGGAAACCGTAGGCTATGCAGAGGATGCAACATGGAGAATTGTCGACGAATCCTATTCTGGCGGATCATCCAAGTGGTACCTGCGCCATGGCTCAGCTACGAAGGGGCCTTTCACGGTGGCCATGGCTGGTAAACACAATATTCGTAATGCTTCCATGGCCCTCATTGCTGCCTTTGCCGTTGGCATTCCCCTGCACGATGCCCAACACGCATTGGAACGGTTCACTCCACCCAAGCGACGGCTAGAGCACATAACGACTTGGCATGGTCGAATCGTAGTCGATGATTTTGCTCATCATCCAACAGCGATTGCGGCAACAATCCGCGCATTGCGATTACAGTATCCAAAGAGCAACCTGACCGTCGTCTTCGAACCTAGATCCAACACGAGTACCAGGAATATTTTTTTCAGCGAATTCCGCGAATGCTTCGATGGGGCATCGACCGTATTGTTTGGACCAATCAATAGACCTGAGCGATATGATGCTGCGGAGCGGCTTGATACAGAAGCGTTGGCCGCTGACCTCCAGAAGCGTGGTATCAGCGCCCAGGCACTGCCAACGAGCGTTTCTGGAACTCCAGACTGGGGTTCGTCCGTCATTCCCCTTTTGCAGGGGGCCACGGCACCATCCGATGTGATTGCCATTTTGTCCAACGGAAGCGTCGGAGGGCTCCGAGAGATGCTTATCGCTTCACAACCAACTTGACCATTTCTTTGCCCCCTGCACCCGAGACGGAATAGAAGTACACCCCTGGTGGAATGATTTGGCCCGATGGTATCGTAAGATTCCATTGGATTCCACCATTGCCATCCGTCTCAGTCAACGTTGTTAGCTCGACGAATGATCCATCGTAGATCGTGATCGTTGCTCCCTGAGGGAGATTGGCGAAGGTAACATGACCATGACGGGCCAACGAAACAGGTTGTGGATATGCGTAGGCGTCTGTGATGTCCACTGCCGACAGCGTAAAGCCGAGCGTGTTACCCGCACCTCGCGTCATGGGCCTACCAGCACGTGATGTGATATCGCGTACGGTGACGTAGTAGCTTACACCCCGTGCACCGACACCGGAGCGTTCATCAAATCGCAGTCGCACGGTTGTGTCATTGATCACATCAGCCGAAGTAAATGTGCCAATGGGTGCGAGGCTATATTGCTCCAGCCTCTCTGCTTGGTCTGCCGCAACTGGCTCACTGAACGTCAGGCTCAATGCGCCTCCATCTTCGACGACTAACTTCCGCAATGTGAGTTCAACAGGCGCTGGTTCGGACGTAACGGAAATGCGGCGCTCCGCTGAAAGAGTGGGCATGCCTTCCTGGGCAAGCACGGATGGGATGACAAGGGTTACGCTCTCATTCTCGGCAACCACCAAGGGCCCAAACAAGACCGTCAGCACCGAATCACCTGCTGGCAGGACACTGCTCGCCCGCTCCTCGGTATTCCCTGCAATGAGGAGCCAATCGCTAGGTACCAACCCTGTTGGTCGGATGCCATTGGTAAATGTCACTGTAAACGCTGCACCCTTCAGAAATTCTTCAGTGCTTCGGGAGAGTGGTGCAACAGTCCTCACCTCTGCCTGTGATTCAAGGGTTATGGTAGCACTCAGCGGTCGGCTGGTTGCGCCACGGCGATTTTCGGCCGTAACCGTTACGGTGTAGGGAATTCCCTGTCGGGCAGTGTCGATGACTACCTCCCGCGCCGATGTCCTTGCTAGGAGCACATCGTTGATGCTGATGGTGTACACGTCGGCATCCAAGGATGCCGCCCAATCTGCCTTAAATGTTGTTGGGCCTAGGGGTGTCAACCGGAGTGATGATGGAGGAAGCGGCACCGTATCAGCGGTGGTAAACTCTACAGACTCCATGCCAGACATAAAACCGAATTCGTCACGCGTGGTTCCGTAGACGAGTTCCGGCCGATTGTCGTTGTCCGTGTCAAGCACGACAATGCGGGGCGTTACGGCATCGGCGCGGTACCATGCTGCTTCAGGCTGCGCCCTGGTTGCATTCCAGGAGAACACGTACAGTCGTGCAAAAAGACTTACGATCACTTCATTGCCGCCTGTAGGCATCACGTTTGCTACGTCGATCCCGTTGCGATAGCCAATTCCATATCGCACTCCAGCCACATGAGTTGTCCAACGACGTCGAAAACCACCGTCTGGGAACCAGCTGTACAACGAAATGGTCCACACCTGGCGCCCATACTCTCTCTGGGCATTGGCTGCAGTAGCGTCCGGGACGGCATGAACGATATCGGGACTGCCATCGCCATCGACGTCGCCAGAGGCAACGTATCCTGAACCACCTTGACCTTCACCCAAGAAGGTCTGAAGAACGCGGAACTCCCCTCCCGACCATTCGGCAATCACGAGGTCACCGTCGGTATCCGAGAAGGCAACATCAATGGCGCCGTTGCGGTTGACGTCGCCAACGGCCACGCTTACCTCATCGACGCGATTTTGCGCCGATCCATCCGCTGGTGGCGTTGGGTTGGGACACGTTCCAAGTTCTCTGAATGTGCCATTGCGAAACGTAATCGCCGACAGTCCCTTTCTGCCAAGCGTAATGATCTCTGGCCTTCCATCTCCATCAATGTCTTCGAGTGCCGTGGCGGTAGCATCGCCACTCGTTGTGTCTGCCCAGAGGATACTGGCAAAGGGAGAGCTGTTCTGTTCCGTCGACGTATAGAGTACTGCTCTACCAACAACACCGACCAGGATTTCCATGCGTCCATCACCATTGACGTCGCCAGTTGCCCGCGGAATCCACGTAGCCATGAGGCTATCACGCTGTCTCCAGCCAGCATTGTCGCTCGTCCAGACGCGCACGGGCCCAAAGGAACCAGTCGAGAGATCATTGAGGACTACTGTCGGCAGGCCATCACTGTACACGGGCGTAGTGGCGTTAACGACGTATCCGACAAACGGTAGTCTCCGTGGCGTGCCTGTAACATTTCGAGAAGCTGCGAGCGAATCCATGGTTACGGACTTCAGAATGCGAACGGTATCACCCGCGTCTGTGGAGCCCTCGAAAAGAACACCGTAGGTTTTTCCAGGAAGAACATCACGAATGACAATGGAGTGGGTTCGCGAGAATCGTCGTACGTCCTCAACAATCGACTGCCGATCACCATCATCTACGAATAGCCTCATCCTGGTTGGCCGGCTGAACTGTGCTGTAGCAACGATCACCTGACGGTCGTCGAACCAAGCAGGCAAGAGCTCGGAAGACCCATGTTCCAATGCGCTGGAAACCAGGCGCACCCTACTGCGTTGCTCCAACGTCCGTCCGTTGGTCAAGGTACATATCAGCCGAATCGTATACTCTCCGGCTGGCCATGTGGAAAGCTCGATGAAGGCCAAACGGCCGCGCGCTTGCGACGTTCCCTCCGCCATAGTGGTCCAGTCATTTGTTGCTTCTCGACCGAACATCACCGTCCACGAAGAGAACAACGTCGCCTTCACCACACCTTCGACCGCCAACGTGGTTGTGCGGCGAAGGTCGATTTCAACATCATTCCGTGGTGACTGCAATTCCAACCAAGCAGCGCCCTGGGCTTGCAACGCAGCCGCAACGTTTAGGCGGCCGTTGCCAAATTCTGCGTCCCACCCTTGGTCTCCAAGGTCTTCCGATCGTTCAGCCAACGTGGATCGCACCTCTGCAGCGGACCACGTAGGATGTTTGGACCATAGCATGGCCGCGGCAGCCACGACGTACGGAGCTGCAAAACTGGTGCCATTGACCCTCCGGTATCTACCACCAACAGCCGTTGTGATGATATCCTGCCCTGGAGCAGATAGATCAACAAGAGACCCGGTACTGGAAAATGGCGCTCTTCGATCAGCCGCTGTCGTTGCTCCTATTGCCATCACGTCCGAATATCCTGCCGGATACTGTCGCGACACCTGACCTGTATTTCCCGCGGACGCGACCAGCAATACACCCGCCTGTGAAGCATAACGGACGGCATCTGCCAGAACCGGACTGTCCACACCGTCACCAAAGCTCATATTTACGACACGGCACCCCGATGCAACAGCATAGAGGAGGGCCGCTGCTATATCATCTTCTTCGGCGTTTCCTGTGGCGTCAAACGCCCGCATCGTGACCACCTTTGCCCCGAAGGCCAATCCAGCAATTCCTATGGTGTTGTTTGCCGTGGCAGCAATCACACCAGATACGCTGGTGCCATGGCCTTGTTCATCCAAAGGGATGGGATCTCGCTGCCGGTCATCGCCAATATTGCGATCATCCTGGTCAACAAAATCGTATCCAATTACATCATCAACGTATCCATTCCCGTCGTTGTCGATGCCATCGAGGTCGCCAAAAACACCACCAATGCTTACGGTTGCCGCCCAATCATCGAATGTTCCATTCCCATTTCTGTCTTCGGCGGTATTCACCCATAATGCATTTATCAGATCGGGATGGTTCCAGTCAATGCCCGTGTCAAGAACACCAACAACAATTCCTTCTCCTGTTGAAAGGGGCCACGCCTCCCTTGCAGCCACCCGCTGGAGTGCATACTGCTCACTGGAAAGGGAGTCTCGCGTGAGCATCTGGTGCAAGGCGATACGGCGATTGGGCAGAACAAACTCTACGTCGGAAGATTGTCGAAGGGAGTCCAGCATGGATGCAGACAGTTCAGCCACGCCATAGGTTCTACCTAGTGCATCAAGCGCACGTTGCTGATCTACAGTTTGGGCTGTTGCCGCCAGTTTAGCCCTCATTGGCGCCGACAGGATGGCCGAGGCCCCCTTCGGAAGATGTTTCAGTGGGCCAGGACTTGACAATCGGACAAGCCACCCATCGGCAAAAGCGGCGAGTGGACTGGCAACTACAAGGAGGGCAACAACGAAGAAGACATTCATGGAGGTGTTCGTCGAGCTGGATGAATCGAATTACGCCGATCGAAGTATTCGTCGGGCAAAGGCCATCGCGACGCGCACAGATGCTGGGTCGGACGGTTGTCCCAAACGATGCTGCACATCTCGAATTGTTACTGATTGGTCGGTACGCAGAATCTGCAGAACAGCATCAAACAGGTCATCGGGAACAAGGGCCCCCTTGTCATGAATGAGCCCCTCTTCCACCGCCTCTTGAACAAGGGCGGCAACTTTGGCAGGGACCATTCCCAACACAACGGCCACATGCCGGAGCGATCGCTCCGGTGAAACGGCCTGTAGCAGGCGTTCGAATGAGTGTGCATCGGCAGACGTATTCTTGGACCGCAAAGACTGCTGAGGTGGATCGCCATGCCAACTGTTTATAACGTTGACAAGTTCACGGCCAAAACGCTCGAGGAAGGCAGCGCTTCCATGCCGGCCGGGTCGAAGATCTGCTATGTCTCGCGGAACGTCAATGGCTATTCGTTCAAGGGCAGTCAGCGGGAGAATATTTCCTGGCTCAACACGTGCTGACCGTGCCCACGATGTTCGAGCGGCTATCAGGGCCACCATGAGCGACCTGGGTGCCGACCGGTGTACTGGAAGCGAGCGTTGCAGTGGTCGAGGAAGGTCGGGAACCAACGACCGTGCCTGCGGCGTCAGGCTTAAGGTTGGATACGTTGACGCCGTCAGAGAGAGATATCCGTAAGCAACGGCCACATCCATTGCACGTTGGCGCTCAGGCGCTGGCACCTCGAATAAGATGCCGAACGTCGTGGCGCGATGGAGCTCATTCTGGACAATCCGTTCCGTGGCCGTACCGGCGGCAATATCGGAAATCATAGTGCGACCATATCGCTCACCAGCTTCAGCCACAACACGAATCAGCGCTTTGATATGCGGAATCAGCGAAGGATCGGCCGTTTGCTGCCTGGAAGCGGGTTTGCAAGAGGAGCACCTGCCACACGGTGAACTATGTTCTTCGCCAAAGTAGGCAAGGATGAAGCTGCGTTTGCATGTAGCGGTGGTTGCAAATCGATCCACTACGTCCAGCTTTCGTAAGGCACGTTCCCTGCGTAGTGCAATTGTTGGCAAAAAGTCCATTGCCAACGCTGTACGGTCAACAAGCAGTCGAATGATTGACGAGGCAGACGGCTGCGTAACGGCAACCAAGTGGGCGAGCTTCATCATCTCAAGGACGCGATGTATCTCCGCTGGTCCAACGGAGACATGGCTTGCAAGCCGTTCCATATCGAGCTCGCGCTCAAATGTCGATGGCAACGAAGCGATGAACCTGGATAGTGCGGCTACGGCATCCTGTGATGGCCCACGGTAACCCGCAGCCCATTCGTTTATTCGCTCCGAAGAAGTCGTACGCTGAACCGTCGTTGAATGTTGGCCCCTTGATATACTCAGAATGCCTTCACGCTCCAGCACTGCGAGGGCCCCTCGAACAGCAGACTCTGGGCGCACGATGGACGCAGCAATCGAAGGTGCATCGGCCCAGACGTAACTTCCGGAATGAGCCCCTCCGGGCATGTGAGCCTGTGAAAACAAGTGGGCCAACACGGATGTAATAATGTCATCTGCGGGAAACGTCATGTCAATGAAGAACTCTACCAGCTTACGATCATCCGGCGAATAGAGAAGGGTGCATGTTGCGGCGTGGCCGTCTCTCCCTGCCCTACCTGCTTCCTGATAGTAGGCCTCCAACGTTGGCGGTAAGTCCATATGCAAGACTTCGCGAACATCGGCTTTGTCTACACCCATGCCGAAAGCACTGGTAGCAACCAAAACAGTTGCCTCTCCTTTGAGGAATTGCTCCTGCGCTTGGGATCGCTGTCGATCATCCATACCAGCGTGGTATGCTGTACAGGCCAAACCACGTTGCACAAGAGCAGCGGACGTGCTTTCTACGCGCTTTCGCGATCCACAGTAGACAACGGTAGGTTGACTCGTATTGAGGAGGGTCTGTTGAACGTAACCGAGTTTGTCTGCCGTTTCTACGACATGAAACGTCAGATTCGGCCTGTCAAAGCCCTTGACGATGATCGTTGGCGATTGCAGCGCCAAGGCTCGACAGATATCGTCGCGTACTTCCGGGGTTGCCGTTGCTGTGACGGCAATGATTGGGACACGGCGGATATCTTCAAACATTGACGGTATCGCCATGTAGCTGGGACGAAAATCATGTCCCCATTCCGAAATACAGTGTGCTTCATCTATAGCGACGCGAGAAATCGGCACATCGGCAAGCATTCGCCGAAAGGACCGTTGTTCAAGACGCTCTGGAGCAACATACAACAGGGCAAGCTCGCCACGACCGGCGCGTGCCATGATATTATTGATTTCACCCAAACTGCGGTTGCCGTGAATGGTATCCGCGATGATACCACGTTGTTGTAGTCGTTCGACCTGATCCTTCATCAACGCGATCAATGGCGAAAGGACAAGCGTTGTCCCTCCTAACGCTATCGCAGGAACTTGATAAACCATGGATTTCCCCCCACCGGTGGGCATAACGGCCAGAACATCTCTACCTTGCATGGTAGCATTGATGGCCTCATCCTGTCCCGCTCGAAAGGAAGAATATCCAAAGACATTCAGCAATACATCATCTGCAGTTTGCATAGTATCGAATGTTATTCGACAATGCGTAAACGTGCAATTCTCATCTGGATATCATAAAGAAAAACTGCCCCTCGAATTCCCAAGCGCCTCAAATGATTCATTTCCGTTTCACCATTTGATTGTGGTATTTCTCCTATTCTCGATCCACTAATATCAAAGACAACGATGTTCCGTTGCGCAACGATGGCAGAAGGATCGAACAGACGTGGGCGTTCATCGTAGCAGACGTCTTGGAGGGATAGAACTCCGGAACGAGAGCCCAAGCGAATTGAGGAAGAATATGATACGATCGAGAGTGGAGTCGTATCTGAGGTCCCAAGCGTCACGGTAGCAGGAATGCGCAGCAGCACTCCATCCGATGTACGCAATGGTACGGTAACAAGTGCCGTACCCACCGACTGCAAGAGAGCTCCCGGAATTTGTCGGGAAAGTACTAGACAAGTAGAATCCCAGCGCAACCATACGGTGACACTATCAAAGAGGATTGCTGGATTCGGCTGAGTACCAGTTTGTCGCAAGGTCAAGTCTACGGGTGTACCAGCCTTTGCAGAAATATCATCAAGCGTCAGTGTCGCGCAAGAGTCATTGAGGCGACGGCCGCGAACAACAATCGGCGTAACGGAAAGCGACTGCGATGCATTCTTCGGAAAGAACGTATAGAGCGTATTAATCATCCATTCAAACCTTGAGGCATCACCTATAAACTCCACCACTACCGTGCGAGACTCTCCCGGCAGAATGTCCAAGGTGTCGTCGTTGCTAAGGTAGTATCGGAAGCCACCGCGAACGGATATGGTTGGGGCAGGAACCACGACGTTGGATGCATTGGTAAGCACAAGTGAATCTTTGGCTGCTTGGCAAGAACCAACCAGGCCAAAGTCAATCACAGATCTTGAAAGAATGATATCCTGTGCAAGACACACGCTGCCAACAAGGAACCAAAATGCAACCAATAGAATGTTCATTGGGACGAAATGACTCGTCCAACAACAAAGGCGCGTTGGCTGGACAATCGTTGCATGACATCGTCAACACGGTCTGGCGCAACAATAGCAACCATGCCAACACCAAGATTGAACACATGCCGCATTTCCTGCTCATCGATACTTCCCGCCTTGCGGATGACATCAAAAATTGGTGGTTCGAACCATGTGCCCCAATCTATCGACAAAGCCATGTCCTTTGCCAAAATCCTCGATGTATTCCCAATCAATCCTCCGCCAGTAATGTGGCTAAGACCATGGATGAGATCGTCCTGGAGTAACGGCCACAATACTGGATAGTATGACGCATGAACCGCTAGCAATGCTTCTCCAATCGTTGCTTGCAGATGATCCAGGTACTGATCGACCCGATACGTTGGAAAGAGTGCGGCACGAGCCAGCGAGTAGCCATTGGTATGAAGGCCAGTTGATGGAAGGCCGATGAGTACGTCACCGATGTTCACGCGGCTGCCGTTAAGGATTTTTGCTTTCTCCACTACTCCAACGATCGTGCCAGCAACATCGTACTCACCATCAGCATACATCGACGGCATCTCGGCTGTTTCGCCACCGAGCAAAGCTGTTCCATTCTCGGAACAAGCCGTCGCCATACCTTTGATAACGTCGGCAGCTATGTCCGTGGAAAGTTTGCCAGTGGCAAAATAGTCCAGGAAGAACTGAGGCTTTGCCCCACAGGCCAGAATGTCATTCACACAATGGTTAACCAAACACGAACCAATTGTATCGTGTTTTCCCGCGGAAGTGGCAACTTTCAATTTCGTGCCAACACCGTCCGTGCTGGCGACAAGCACAGGGTGGTCAAACCCTTCGAAGCGAGCATCGAAGAAGCCGCCAAAGAGCCCCAATTCAGAGAGTACAGACGGTGTTCGTGTGTTCTTTACCAACGGCTTGATACGATCCACCAAGTCCTCGCCGGCGTTGATATCAACACCTGCTGATTTATAGTCCAATGCCATGTGTCTTGTCCGTGTATGGTAAGGGGCCGGGGCTCACCGTACGGGTTCCCATTCGTCCGATGAAGAACGGCCACGGAAAAGCACGGAGAGAGCGTTGACGGTCCACCAAAAGAGTACACGAAGATACCCAAACTTGCGGAACCGTCTCGGGGACTCGAACACGAGGAGTTCTGGCGCAAAGCGGACGCGAGCCCGCAGGGCAATCCTTGCAAGCAAGTCAAAGTCTTCGCCCGCAGCCAAGGCCTTTCGATAGCCCCCAACGGCACGGAACACATCAGTACGGACGACTTGGCATTCCCCACGTCCTGCGCCAATTCGAACGAAGTTTAGTAGCCGAACATAGGAGTTGTAGAAGGCATGAAAGACACGATCGGCAGTCGTGCGTTCTTCTGGCGGAAAGTCAACGGGACATGCAAGTGCCGACGCTCTTGCGTAGCGTCCGGTGCGATCACAGAAGTCCGATACTACGGCCAGAAACTGTTGCTCGTGTGCTGGAAACGTGTCTCCATTGATAAAGACGATAACGGAGCCACGTGCCACGTCCGCACCTGCGTTGCGCCCTTCGGCGATGGTCTGTCGACGATCTTCGTGATGAAGGACAACAACGTCGGCGAATGTTCTGGCAATTTCTATTGTGCCATCCTTGCTGCCCCCATCGCTAACGATGAGCTCTACATTCCATCTCTTCCGCAACTCCATCGGGAAGGCGGAGAGAGTACGCTCCAGCAGCTTTTCTTCATTGTACGCAGGCACGACGACGCTGATTCGTGGCGAGCCTGAATGTGCAGCATTCAGAAGGGTATTCCGGCAATCGTGATACGGAAAGGATACATGAAGTGAAATCGTGAGCCTTGCGGTCCAAATTCGACGGTAGGTCCAGGAAGCCGAAGATAGTTCAGACTTTGTCGAACCCAATTCAGGATGCCCGGCAATGGAGGGAGTATTCTCACCCAATTATAGTCCAATCCAACCATAAATCGTGCTTTTGGTGCAGCCAGCGAACCATCTGCCAACACGACTTCGTAGTCGCGGATACCATACCCCACACTTATCATCATCCAGTCAGGCCAGTAGTTCGCCGCCTCCGTTGGCAACAACCGTTCAACATCACACGCCAGCCAGAACGTCGTGCTGTTATAGTCATCAATGAACGTCCGCGGCCTATTGTTTAAATCCCTATCGCCAACCCAGTGTGATGGCACATAACTCCACCGCGGGGTGAAGTTCTCCAGAACAGGTGCATAGTGCTGTGCAACGCGAAACCCGGCGCCAAGGGCGTTGCTGATGGCGTCCGACGGCGAAAAGCCCCACTTCTGGGCATATCCATCCTCCACTTCCACGTAGGTTTGATACGCAAGACCAAGGGCACTTCCCGTGATTATTGATGGCTCCTCGGCCATTCCGCATTCCATAAGCATGTCGCTGAGAAGAGTGGACATCGCATAACCAGCCCAAATGTGCCCAAGCTTGTCAACTTGTAAGGCATAAGGCCAGTCCTCCTGCACATTGAACGGTCCTCTGTTGTCTTTCCACCACGCATTCGCCTGATTGATATGTAGCCCAATTGCTATGCCCGCATATCCCAACCCTAACGCTATTGTTGGTAACGGCTGGATCTGGGTCTCACGCCGAGGCATGCCTCCAAGGAAGGTCACTCGGCCGTCACCAGCATAGGTAAACTCCGAAGGAAAGAGATATGTGGAATCCCGGAGAGTAGTGTCCGATGGTGTTACAGCCGATTCCAATCGCACATGAAGTGCCAAGAGGAACGCCACTAGGCAGGTAAGTGCGAAACTAGAGCTCATCAACCACAGCACGCATTTCCACGGTACGTTTGTCGAGCAAGGCCGGGAAGTAAGCCACAACATCGCTTGGTTTGGGTCTACCTCCCGAAAATCCCGTAACGCTGGGTGGACCAGTAAGAATGAGGGGAGCAATTTCCTTTCCAAAGCGTTCAACGGACGCCTTGTCCTGACTTCGAACGCCAATACGCATCATCACTTCATTGGGCTCTATCGCTGAAGCCAATGGACCATGACAGGCATTCATCCCGATGAACTCTGTGTGTATTTCATCAAAGGTCAGCCCGTAATGGCGCAACCGTGACCGGAGCAAGGTATCTGCGGCTTTCGCCTTCTCCAGTGCATCTGGCGCGGAGTATGTCAACGAACCGAAGGCAACAAAGCCATCAAGATAGCTTGCCGAAACCTTGTAGAATGGTGTCGCGGGCTTTCCAGTTATTCCGAATACACGGACGCGATTTTCGCCAAGATCTTCCAAGTGAATGGATGTAAAATCAGCAATACAATCGGGAGTAATGTACTCCTTGGGATCTCCAATTTCATATAACAGTTGTTCACTGACAGTCTCCCGTGATACGAGCCCACCTGTACCCTCGTGTTTCGTCACGACAAAAGACCCATCAGGAAACGCTTCAATTATTGGGAAGCCAGGAACGGTCATGTCTGGTACCGACCGCCAGTCGCCAAGAAAATTGCCTCCCGATGCTTGCGCACCGCACTCATTGATGTGTCCCGCAACTGTCCCTGCAGCCAGCTTATCCCAATCTTCCATTGTCCAGCCAAACTCGTGGATCATCGGGGCAAGCGTCAGTCCTGTGTCGGTAGTGCGCCCAGTGATGATGATCTGAGCACCTTGCCGCAGAGCCTCAACAACTGGTGCTGCCCCCGTGTACACGTTGGCACTCAGCAGTCGCTCACGCACCTCCGCAATCGGTTCGCCAGTCTCCATGTGGCGAAGCTCATGCCCACCCTGCACGAGCTCATCGATAGATGCCAGAATGTCATCTCCTAGAACAACGCCAATCTTGAGGCCAGTAATTCCAAGTTTCTTGGCAACCTCGAAGATCCGATCGCGCGCTGCCTCCGGGTTGACGCCCCCACCATTGGTAATCAACGTGATGTTGTTCTTAACCAAGTAGGGTAGAATTTCTTCGCACACGTCTACAAGGTCCCTCGCATAGCCCAACTGGGGATTTCGCATCTTCTGCTTTTGCAGAATGGACATCGTAACCTCTGCCAAGTAGTCCATTACGAGATAGTCGATATGGCCATATGACACCTGCGTGAGTGGTGCACTGTGCAGGTCACCCCAGAACCCTTGTCCTGATGCGATACGAATACTGTTCTTCATAGATGCGCCGATCGAGTTGGGTTTGCAATGATGACAGGACAGACACATGAATTGCCAAGCATGGCAACGACATGCGCCTGAGAGATGCGAAAAATACGAAAGTGGACGACCTCGGCTGCAGCGTATGTCACCGTGATTGTTGTCCACAATCGAGAGGGCACAACGGTGATGGATGACACCTCATCGAACAACACTGCTCGAATCTGACCCAATACCACGGGACGGACTACAAGTCCCCTTGTTTTCACTTGCATTCGCTGGAACCACAGACGTAGCCCTAGTTGAACATTCTGTACAACAAACACGAGCGGCAGCGCGTAGGCATACACAGTAGGGTGTTCTGTTCGATACGCGATTGCGGCCACGACCACCGTTACGAGAACGCCTCCTATCAACGCTACCGATCCTGCAGGAGATAGGTACGCCTCCCGATCCTCGCCCATTCCTAACCGTCGTACCTCGAGGTTATCCAATACCTGCCTGAATGCAAGTGCCCCAAACAAGAGGCACGCAAAAGCAAACGCTACGTATATAGCGTGAAAGAGGATTTCGCGATCTACTCCCGGCATATGGAACCTAATGTCGAATTGTTCATTCCAAAAAAAACGTCATGTTTGTGACAGTGCATCACCGATGACATTGGGATACCATGGATCCGCTAGCGCAACGACTCCGTGAGGAGCGTGAGCGTCAACAGCGCTCACTGCGTGATCTTGCGACGGAAACCAAAATACGCGAACCATTTCTTCAGGCGCTCGAGAACGCTGACTATGCCGTATTGCCAACGGTATACATCAAGTCGTTCATTCGCACCTATGCCGCTGCATTGGGCATTCCGTCAACGGATCTCGCAACGCTCTTATCCTCGAGCGTTGAAACGGATGACGAGGGCAATGAGTTCTTTCCACAAAAATCCCAGCGTCCTAATGCTCGCAGCACTCCCCCCCCAGCACCCAAGGAACGAGCCTCTGTAACGGCTCATGACAAGAACTCTACGCCCAAACCCTCTGAACAATCCAATCGCAGTGAGCGCACTATCGTGCGCCTGGGCGACACGTCAAGTAGGCTTCTTCGTGCTGTCCCCGTCCCACTGCTTGCGGCCGTTGGATTGGCCGTCTTAGCTGGATTCGTGTGGCTTGCAGTAACACTTGTGAATGATTCGTCCGAAGCGACAGGAACCTCGGATTCAACCACAGCCGTCGATGTCGAAAACGCCATCGTTGTAGCTGACGCTGCTGAACGCGATAGCATCGTGCTGACAGCCATTGCCACCGATACCGTATGGCTTACCATTACAACCGATGGGAAAGGCAGTCAAACTCTGGTAATGATGCCCGGTAACGAAGGTCGCTGGAGTGCCATGAGTCGCTTCGACGTCAGCATTGGAAATGCGGGCGGACTCGACCTCTTTCGCAATGGCCAACAACTCGCTCCCCTTGGTAAAAAGGGTGACTTGGTTCGCTCAGCCGTCATCACACGCACTGATGTTACTACCTCCAGCCAAGCTTTTTCAACACCACGGCCCAATGGTGCTGCTCCGTCCCAAGAACGTCCGTCCACGACTCCTGCCCCATCATCCCCCCCAGCAGCACGTCAACAACAATCTCGGCCACGCACGCAGCCTGCATCATCGCGAACACGCCAATTGGACGCACCCCAATCAAAGAGACGTCAGACACGTCCCGTGCCAGATATTACCCCGCCCACACGGCCCCCACATCGCTAGTTGGACCCATTATACTCGTTCGTTTGAATGGGGCCTTGCCACGACATTGCGGCGAAGAATGTCGTGAAGCCGGAGAACGCCGACACAACGGTCACCATCCAGCACCGGAAGGACGTTTAAGGGCTTTTCTCGCTCTTCCATAACACTTAGTGCTTGAGTAAGCGATGCATGAGATGCGATGGTTATTGGCTGCGTCGTAGCTATATCCAACGCACGTTGACTACTATCCAACAGTCCTCTAGCAACCAGCCGACGGATATCACCATCCGTGATGACTCCAAGAAGCCGGTTATCATCGTCGACGATACACACAATACCTAGTGATGACGTCGATAATGTTACCAAAGCATGCGTCACCGTGGCCTGCATATCTATCATGGGTAATGATTCATTGGCATGCATGGCGTCTGAAACAATACCCGAAGTCAGGGCTCCAATGAGCCCACCTGGATGTGCGCTACCAAAACTGGCGCGAGATGGCCGCGAGCTGGCTGTCATCACGGCAAGGCAGTCCGCATAAGCGAGATGGAGGGCAACAGATGATGTAGGAACGAGACTTTCATCGTCAAACTCATGTGTAGAACTGACCGGAACAACGACGTTCGCCAGCAATGCTAGGGTCGATGTCGGCCTATTACAAAGTGCGACAATTGGTACTGACAATTCCTTTACCAAGTGCATGAACGGAAGCAACTCCGTCGTTTCTCCACTTTTCGAGAATACAACAAGAGTATCGGTTGCATTCATTGTGCCTGCATCTCCGTGCATTGCACTCACGGCATCAATGTATCGTGCTGACACACCCAACGAAGTCAATGTGGCAGCCATCTTCATGGCAACGAAACTGGACTTGCCAATTCCGGTCACATAGATGGTGGAAGAACGTTGCAAGTGCTCTACAGCATCAAACAGTGCATGCGGTGGGGACTCTAGCAAGCGGGTAATGCTCGTAGCAAGGTCTGCCAGGGCGCGTTGAATGGCAGGGCTTAGTGTTCTCATCGGTGCTAAACTACGTAAAACAGCAACGGCCTTCCACCACGTGGTGGAAGGCCGTTGTGAAGTGGCGTGCTGCGGAGTTGTTTATCGAACGACCGTCAGCGTCTTCGCGATGGACGTCTCACCAGTTGTCAGCTTGTACAAGTACGAGCCTGAAGCAACTTCGTAGCCATTGTTATCCAAGCCGTTCCACTCGTAGCGATAAGGTGCTGGTGAACCAGCCACAACATCACTGTAGAGGGTCCGGACAAGGTTACCCATCATATCGAAGATTTCAAGTTTGACGTTGCTGCGATTTGCAACACGGAATTGGAACGTTGTCTTGCCCGGTGTTGGGTTGGGGAAGTTGTCGTCCAAAGCCACGGTGTTGTCAGCACCAAATGTCTCAGCGATGACATTCGAGAAGCTCTCTGTGCCATCAAAGTCAACTTGGCGCAAACGGTACTCATACGTCGATCCAGGAGTAACGTCCTTGTCGAAGTACTTGTATGGTGTCGACGTTGTCGTGTTGCCAGCACCGGCCTCAAAGTGAATCGCGGCCCATGGAGCGTCTTTTGCACCAGAATTGTCAACACATGTCAGCACAGGCTTACCTGACGTCACATCGTTGACGTTCTTTACTTCGCGACGCTCAATATGGAAGCCAAGGTTGTTCTTTTCGGAGGATGTTTCCCAGAAAAGATCGATACCAGTGTTCCGCGCTTGACCTTCGAAGAAGGCCAGTTCAACTGGAACCACACAGTCAACGAATTGCGGCGGGTTCGAGAACGAACGGTTGCCAAGGTATGGGCGAATCAATGGAATCCACGAACCGCGAGTATACGTTGGGAATCCGGCGCTGAAGCCGATAGCCGAAAGGTGTGGATATCCAGGGTTGCCGATCGTTGGGGTGAAGGGAACCCAGTCACCTGTGCCGAGCGTGACTTCGAACGAGAAGCGGTTGTCGTTTTGCAACGAGCCGTTCCGTTGACGGAGACGGAAGTTCTTGTCAATCAACAGTGAGCGGTTACCTGAACCAGGCACTGGGATATCGGAGAATACCGTTGTCACCATACCCATGCGGGAAGCGGAAGCTCCAAGTTCGTAACCTTCCGTACCACGTTGTCCAACCGAAGCCCAGTATTCGCCTGGAGGAAGAACAACAGGGCGATCCATCAAGTACGTCGCATAGCGGCCGAAGCGTGGCTCTGGATCGTTGTCCAATTCATCTTCGCCACGACGACGATTGATGGTGGAGTTGGCGATACGCTCATCACCAGGGATACCACCCAAATCACGATAAAGCGAGAAGGTGATGTTCAGAACGTCCTGGTTCAGCTCGGCCCAGAAGGCTTGGTAACCTAGAACGGTGTCCTGCGAGAACAGCGTAAAGCGCATGGCGATTGCACCGGAGGCGTTACCTGCATCAGCACCGAAAGGTGTAAATCCTGAAGGGATATTCCACATTTGGTTTACTGATGGTTGGAACTGGTTGGCAGGAGGCATCACACCAAATGGTGCCCATTGGTTCGGCGTACCACCATCAGCTGCACCGCGGTGGTTGAGACCTTTACCTGCTACACCGGAGAACTGAATATTGGGAACATCATTGACAGGCGTGCGTGGATTCACTTCGTAGGCAAATGCGTCACCAAACGTCATGTTGAAGTTTGTGAACGTAGAGTCATTGAGTGAATCAAGGTCGCCGCCTGGGAAGATGATCTTACCAGTAACTCTGTAGTTACCGGGGGTTGTAATCCGGAAGTTGGCGTCAGGGAATGGAAGTAAGACATCACGATTGCCAGGCAGCGTTGGCACAGTAATCGTACGGCAATAGATCTGCTGCAGCTCATTGCCCTGTGGCTTGATCTGAATGCGAACGGCAAATGCGGGAGCAGCGAGGTTCGTATTGTTCGAAACGCGCACGCGAATTGGAACCCGCGTGGCCTGCGAGGCTGGTGCCATCGTATACGGCCAGATCAGCGTGATGTTTGTCAGTTCAAGATCCGTTACTTCATCTGGGAAGAGGATCTTGACGTTGTCGATGTAGAAGTTATCCGCATCATCAGCAGGCGCTGGTTTTCACACCATCAAGGGAAGCGAAACGTAAAACTAATAAAATTTGTTCCTTTTTATCGAGTAATTTTGTCTTTAGCAGTTCTCGAAGGTTTATTATAACAGAAGTGAACGCAGCACATGGAAACTGTAATAAACAGAGCTTAATTTTACAATCATGACTAAAAAATTTCGGTGTGATGCTGTAATACAATATTGACCTGGTTTGACTTCCCATAAACAGCTGCAGCTGGA